>NZ_JADKPQ010000032.1:0-47087 GCF_015350725.1 Flavobacterium sp. CSZ | reverse complement strand
GCAAGTTGTAGCAGCATCTTTTATGGCTCCATAATAAATTGTTCCATTAACTAATGCTGTTGTCGGGTCTAATGATGTTCCACCTGCAGGCGCAAGATACCATACTACATTGGCCTCATTTGCCTGAAGATTAGCAACAGTTGGTACATTGCTCAAACAAAAATTCTGAGGATTACTATTAGAAGTTGGAGTCGCTGGATCATTAACTATTACAGTAGCTGCTTTAAGTTCTCCGTTTTTATTTTGACATGTATTGTCGCTTGTAACAGCTACATAATAAGTAAGAGGGCTCATCGCAGTTGTTAAACCTGATACAGTTAAAACTCCTGTAGTGCTAACCGCATAAGTAACACCACTCACAGTTCCATTTAAAATAGGCTGTGTTTTATTAGCATCTAAATACCAAAAGAAAACCGGACTGGCTAATGCTGTCGTTGGTGTTAAGACTGCAGGCATACCCAAACAAACAGAAGCGTTATTTACATCAATATCCGATTCAAGAGAACTTGGTAAGATTGTAAATGTCACTTGTTTTCTGTCCGCAGGTGCAGTTTCACAATATTCATCTGCACTCACACCTACATAATAAGTATAAGTTCCAGGAGCTAATCCATTTACTACTAATTTAGAAGTGGTTTCACCCGCTATTAACTGACTTGTCGTTCCATTGAAACTATACCAATAGTATATTGGGTTAGTAAGAGTTGGTACTCCATTTAAAACTGCATCTAAAGTTACTGTTCCTGTTTCAGAACAAATTATAGTACCAGGTCCTCCGTTTATTGTTACGTTTGCTATAGCAGTCGCAGGAGTAGTTGCTCTAACAACAACTGTTACCTCACCTCTTTCTAAAGCTGCACAACCGTAACGAATTGGCTGAATATAATATTTATAAGTACCCGCTGCCAAAGTAGCAGGAAGTGTGTACGTTTGACCAGTGGTTAAAGGAGTTCCTCCAATAGGAGTATCATACCAGGCGTAATCCGCACAAGATTTTGGCGGAACCGTGAGCGTAATTGCTGCTCCCGGACAAACTGTAATTTTATTATCCGGATCGCCTCCAATGACTTGAGTATTGGTTACACGATCAATAGTATGCACTCTAAGCTGATCTAAAACATTTGCTGCCCCGCCTAAAGTAATCACTACTCGATCATAAGGTTGTGTTTGAGGCGCAACAATTGTCATCGCCATAGTATCTCCTGCAAGCAATTTTAAGGTCAACAAACTTCCATTATCACCTTGTATTGGGGGACCAACAGCAATATTTCCTGAATAAAGCTGAATATTAAGTCCTGAAAGTACACCAAGACTTAAAAGAGTTCCGGGTTTAGAAATTGTAATTCGTAAACTATCTCCCACCATAGATGGTGTTCTAAAAGTTGCTGCTAACTCAGCATTGGCAAGTACTCCTACTCCATTAAACATTGTAGCATAAGTAGCAACATCTCCATCGGCTACATTCCAAGGGTTAGAAACTCCTACAGTAGCAGTTAACACCCCAAGTCCTGCCAATTCTTTTGCACCAGAGAAAATATCTTCGATATCGCCTTGACCACAAGCAATTTGTGTTACTTGTTTTTTATAGTAAGCATCATAAACATTAATGTTTTGTGCTACACTTAAAACAGATCCTAGCTGAACCCTGATACCATCATAATCCTGAACTCCTGAAGTATTAGAAGGAACAAATGTATATTCGAATGAATTTTGACCTGGCAATAAAGTTAATAATGATCCTGACACAGATTGTAAAGTTCCAATATCAACAGGATTGTTAGATCCATCACGTTTTGTTCCTATAACCGAAATACTTCCTCCTACCGCAAGTAAACTGTTTTGTAAACCTAGTTTAACTGTTACCGGAGTTCCTTTAGCTATAGTGGTTGGCCATTGCAGATTTTGCCATGTAGTTCCAATACCTAAAAGTCCTAAACCTGTAGTTATTGTTGAATAAGTACTTGGATCAATATCTACTGCCAAAGGTCCGTTTGTTACAGCTCCGGTAATAATTGATCCTGATAATTCACTATTAGCATATACTCTTTCTAATAATGTATCGCAAGTAGCGGGATCAATAACACTAATGGTTACTGTCTGGCTGGTAGTACAAGTTCCATTTGCATTAGTAGCGACTACTGTATAAGTAAAAATACCAACAGTATTAAGTGGCCCAACAGTATTTGAAGGCAATAAATTCCCTTGTTGATCATACCATGCAATTGTTCCGTTTGATGTTGCATTCAATGTAACTGAAGAATCTTTTATAACAGCTATTGAACTGGTTACACCTGTTAGTGTTGGTAACTGATTTATTGTTACCACTACCGGTAACTTCACAGATGGACAATCAATACCTGCTGTTTGAGCCTGAATAAAATAAGTCCCATCAGCAACAATATTTGCAGCCGCGTCATCTGTAATTGGATTATTTGAAGCATCAAAGAAAGTATAAATAGTATTTCCTGATGTATCAAAATTTGTAATAGCATCTCTTAAATTTACTTTAGCACAACCAGCAAATGGGGTTGCAACTGTTAAAGCTGAACCAGCAGGATAATTTACTACTACTTCTTTTAAAGTTCCGTTTACATTCTCGCAAGTTCCTCCGTTAAGAACAGATACATAATAAGTATAAGGTGAATTAGCGGCAGTAAGACCACTTATTGTAAATGCTCCCGTTGTAGGATCTTTTACATAAGTTACTCCCGCTGAAGTACCCGTAGTAATTTCTTGTGTTTTATTTTGATCCGTGTAATATTTAAATGTTGCTCCCACTAAAGCAGATGTTGGAGCTAATACAATTCCTCCCCCACAAGAAGCAGTTAAAGGACTTGCAATTGTAATATCTGCAGCTGTTGGTATAGATAATACATTAACCGTAACAGGCTGACGAACACTATTAATACAAGTTCCGCCTCGAGTTGCTTCTAAATAATAAATGGTAGTAGCAGTTAATGGAAGTGTTGGGCTGACAGCCACAATATTTCCTCCTGTTGGAGCATCGTACCATGTAAATGTTTGAGTTCCTGTAGACGAAGCAGCTAATGTTGCTGTTTGTCCAGCACAAATTGGCGCTGCTGCTCCGGTTATTGTAGCATTTGGAAATCTATAAGAAGCGCCATAAATGTTTACAGTAGTTAATAAACCAACTAATGCCCCTAATCTAATATCTACTCTATCGAATGCAGCAGTTGTTGGGTAACTCACTTTAAACTTGTTTCCTGACAATATTTGTAAATTTAATAAACTATTGTTTACTGCAAGTCTGCCTGGATTTTCCACTCCTCCTAAAGAAGTTCCTATACTTACAGATCCCAGCAATGCAATATCAGCAAGACCGCCTGGTAATTCTAATTCAACATCAATAATATCTCCCGCCTGACCAGGTGTTAGAAAATTTAATTGTTGTTCTATATATGAATTAAGTACTCCCGCAGTTATAGTCAAAGAAGAAAATGTATTTGGATTTCCGTCAACAGCATTAGGCCCGTTAACGCCATTACATAAAACACATAATAAACCAGGGTCAACCGTTATTGCTTGTGTGCTTGGCTGTAAACAAGTACTAACCGTATTGGTTACCATCACATTAATCACAGCTCTTGAAGTACTTTTACAATCCGATATATTTACAGCTTCAACATAAAACGTTTGATTTGCTGTCAAGATCGGAGTATTATATGTACTACTACCAGTACCTTGTAAGAGAGTTCCTCCTGTTGGAGCATCATACCAAAAATATGAAACCCCGGGGCTACTTACAACAGACAGCTGTACATTCTGGCCTGACTGAATAATAACATTCGAATTTACAGGAACAGGTGCCGAAGGTCTTGGATTTACATTAACATTGACAGGTGTACGAGTTGTACTTACACAACTTCCAATTACAGCTTCAACATGATAAGTAGTAGGAGCAGTTAAATTTGGTGTGGTGTAAGAAGTACCTGTAAATACAAGATTCCCTCCAGTAGCGGCATCATACCATCTATAAGTAGTACCTGCAACAGGTGATTGAATCGTTATTGTTGTTGACTCTTCACTACATAAATTTAAAGGAGAAGCCACAACTGTTGCTGGAGCTACAGGATTACTTACTGTAACAGCAACAGCGTTTCTTTCACTATTTACACAAGTACCACGAGTAACTTCTACATAATAAGTAGCATCAGCAGTCAAAGCTGGAGTTGTATAAGATGGCACACTGCTCAATAAATTTCCGCCTGTTAAAGCATCATACCATTTGATTGTTTCGTCCAAAGCTAAATTAGCTGTCAAAGTTGTAGTTTGTCCACCACAAATTGCAGTATTCCCTGTTATTGCAGGTGTTTTATATCTATACGTTGCCTGATAAATATCTAAACTAGTCAAAACTGTTACTACAGCCCCAAATCTAATTTCTACACGATCAAAATTTGCACCGGCAACAATACTTGCTTTAAATCTGTTTCCGGATAATAATTGCAAAGTAACCAATGGATTATTTATAAATTTTCTGTCTCCATTATAGGTCGCTCCATTATAGGTCGCTAAACTCACGCCTCCTAATAACGAAACGTCGGCAATACCTCCAGGTAATGCCAATTCTACATCTACTATGTCCCCAGTTTTTCCAGGGTTATTAAATTGAAGCGTCTGCTGAATCCATCCGTTGAGCAAACCTGCCGGAAGAGTTAATCGGGCTGATGTAGCACTATTTCCATCTACAGAATTGTTTGGCGTTGTAGAAAAACACAACAAACAAATTCCGTCTTGAGTAGTCTGCTGGCTGTTGGCTTCTAAACAACCACCTAATGCAGCAGGTATAACTGTTACAGGAACAGCAACTCTTGTTGTACTTACGCATTCTCCCGTAAGATTAACCGATTCAACATAATACGTTTTACTTGCTGTTAAAATTGGAGTTGTAAAAGTAGTAGAATTAGCTAGTAATTTTGTTCCCCCTGTTGGAGTATCATACCAATCTAAACCTCCACCTGGCTCAGTTGTCGAAGCACTTAAAGTTGCATTTTGTCCAGAAAGTATCGATACACTTTGTGTTAAAATCGTTGCAGGAGAGGGAACCGGAGTTGAAGTAACATTTACCTGAGTACGAGTCGATTTACATGTTCCAATTGACGCTTCTACATAGAAAGTAGAAATACCTGTAGGAACAGTTGGCGTATATGAACTTCCAGTACTTAGAAGTGTCCCTCCTGTCTGAGCATCATACCAGGAATAAGTTGTTCCCAATACCGGATTTATAACCGATAAATTAGTTGCCTGGGTTGCTCCAGAAGAACAAATAGTTGTGCCGGTAGCACTAATAACAGGTGCTAAAGGCTGAACGACATTAATAGTTACAGGTAATCGCTGATCACTTTCGCAAACACCGTTTCTTGAGGTACTTACATAATAAGTTGTGCTAGCCGTTAATGCTGGCGTAGTATAAGTTCCTACACTCGAAAGTGGTGCAATCGCTGTTGGCGTATCATACCAAGCAACTGTAGTACCAGCTGCAGCTGTGGCAGAGAGCGCTACTGATTGTCCAAAACATACTGATTGTGTTTCTCCGTTAGCAATAGTTGGGCTTGCAAATTGCAAGCGTACATCATAAATTCTTAAATTTGTCAACAAGCTAAGAAATCCTCCAACTTGTATTTTAATTTGATCTGCATCAGCCGTAAGTGTGTATTTAAAAGAACCTCTTGTGTCGCCGGCCAATAACGCCACATTCAACAGTGGATTATTTAATGCAATCACAGGCCCCTCAGTTACTGCAACTGAGTTTTTTGACTGAATACTAATGTTAGACAATAAGTTAACATTTAAAGTAGAATTGGAACCGTAATAAACAACTATTTGATCCCCGGCTTTTGCCATCTGACCAAGAACAAATGTTTCTTGTGCTATACAATTACCCACACCAACCGTATTGGTTAATGAGGAAAAAGTATCCAAACTTGCGTCAATAGCATTATCCGGATTAGTAACACTTGTTCCAATACACAATAAACCACCTCCGGCAGTATTTGTTTGTGAGGTTGGCCGACAAAATGTTTGAGCAAAGTTTTTATTACTCATAAGCAATAAAAACAATAAAAGCCATACGGCCAATAATCTCCTCTGAACGATGAGATCATAAAAAGTAAAAGTTTTTTTCATAATTTGGAAGATTAGAAAATGGACAATAAAATACCTCTTGCGATAAGCACGTATGCTTAGGCAATTTCAAAAAACGTTAAAAATCAACTAATTAAAATGAAATTTAAATTCGTAGTATACTAAGAATGTAAACTGCATTTTGGTAAAAAAATCATGTCATATTGCGTATACCGAAGTATACCAAAGAGCAGTTTTTATTCCTGTAGAATAAAAAATGTCCAGAAAACTTTAGGGAATATTGATCTGAATCAATCTTCCGGAAGGAGTGATTTGTTGCAGGATTAATTTTCATAAAAGAAAATTTAAGTTGAGTAGAACTGGGGGAATTCTTAATATATAGTATGATTCAATATCTATAGAAAGTTGATTAGGCAATCTGTAAATTTTGTTGATTTAGAATTAATTCTAAAAATTGAATCATTGTGTTTCTTAAGGAGCGCTTTCTGAATTTAAAAATATTTAAACACAAGAAAACACTTCACTAACAAAGTCGCCGATTGGGCTTTGAAAATAAAAACCGTGTGTAACTATAAAATTGTTGGAAAAAGTTTGCACACAATAGAAAATCGAATTTCAAAAAAAATCGAGTAATTCTAATACAGATAAAAAACAAAGTCAAAATAATAGGAATAATTAATGCAAACCTGATAAATAGAGTAAATGTCAATTCCATAAGCAAATTAATTAAGTTATTATTTAAATCTTTAGTTTTCGATGAAAGTTGTTTTTTCTATTTAAAATAACAGTACAAAAATCATTTGACTTTTTATGTATTTCAAAAAGTGCAAAACTACTTTGTTTAACTTTTGTATTCTAAAATTAGAAAAAACAAAAATGTAAAACAAGCATAAAATTCTTATTTTTTTAAATTTTAAAAAGACGAGAATCATAAAAAACAATCAAAACATCAGAAAAACCTACAGCTTTAACATAAAAACGACTGTTATAAATATCACAAAAAAAGCTAATCATTTTTTGTTAAATATACAAAAAGTAAGTTTAAGATTACTTTTAAGAATTAGAAATCGATTTAAACGCAACATAAAAAGTTAATTTGAAAAGCAAAACCTACAATTTATTTCAGAAGAAAGAATTCTTTACACTATTCAAAAAAAACAAGTATAAATACGGGGTAAAAAAAACAAAAAAGTTTAAACGAAAGTTAAAATAATAAAAAAAAGGCAAATAATTAAATATCAATCATTTACCTTTTTTTTATAATGTATAGCAACAAAAAATTACGATTCGATAATAGTATTAATTTGAGTAAATAACTGACCATCGCTTAAAAAAGCTCCTTGTTGAATCAATTCAAAAATAGAAGCATTCCTGTCTTCTGTAAATACTTTTTTACCTACCTTCATTTCTATGTTTTCTGTAAACATATTATCGCTTAACCACTGCAAACCATCTTTAGTAAGGAAATCAGTTTCAGGAACCAACGATTTTAAAACTATAGATTGTACATCTTTTTCAAAACACTTAAACAAGAAGATATGGCTTCTGGAGAAATGCTCTAAATACTCTGCTCTTGACAAGACGCCTTCCCAAATTAAATCAGAGAAAACATCCAGTTCTTGCTCAGCCACATCCGGCTTATTTATTTTAATAGAATCCCACTCTGCTTTATCAATGGTTTGTGTAGCTAAAAAATTAGCGAATTCTGCGTGCAATTCATCAAATTGCTCTTTTGTTAGTCTTGCGTATTTCATTTTCTTTTTTAGGCTTTTTATGCCTTACGCTATAAGCTTTAAGCAAGATGCTTTACGCAAATAACTTTAAGTCTGATTAATTATTATTTCCTTTAAACAAAAAAATCCCGATTTGCATCGGGATTTTTGTATAGTATATAAAACTATTACTTTTCAGCAACAATTTCGTATGGTAATTCAACGATTACATCTCTGTGTAAACGCACATTTGCAGTGTATTTACCAGTACGTTTAACAATACCGCTAGTGATGAATTTTCTATCGATTACTTGTCCACCTTTAGCTAAAGCTTCAGCGATATCAATATTCGTGATTGAACCGAATAATTTTTCACCACCTGCTTTTGCGAAAAGTTTAATTTCAATCGCTTTTAAAGTTTCAGCTAACGCTTTTGCATCAGCAACCACTTTAGCTTCTTTGTGAGCTCTTTGTTTTAGGTTTTCAGCCAATACTTTTTTAGCAGAAGGAGTTGCTAAAGAAGCAAAACCCTGAGGGATTAAAAAGTTACGCCCGTAACCAGCTTTTACAGTAACTACATCATCTTTAAATCCTAGATTCTGTACGTCTTGTTTTAAAATAAGTTCCATGTTGTTGTCCTTTATTTGAGAAGTTAGGTTCCATCTTACCGGAAACCAACAACTATTCTTTTAATATTATTTTAATAAATCGGCCACGTATGGCATTAAAGCTAAGTGACGAGCTCTTTTTACAGCTACAGAAACTTTTCTTTGGTATTTTAATGAAGTTCCAGTTAAACGACGAGGAAGAATTTTTCCTTGCTCATTAACGAATTTCAATAAGAAATCAGCATCTTTATAATCGATATATTTGATTCCTGATTTTTTGAAACGACAGTACTTTTTAGTTTTGTTAGTTTCAATGTTTAAAGGCGTTAAATATCTGATATCTCCGTCTTTTTTTCCTTTTGCAGATTGCTCTATTGTAGACATAATAATTAAGCTTTAGTAGATTTTAATTTGGCTCTTCTTCTTTCAGCCCATGAAATAGCATGTTTATCTAAACTTACAGTTAAGAAACGCATAACTCTTTCGTCACGTCTAAATTCAGTTTCAAAAGCAATTAGAACTTCTCCAGCTACTTTGAATTCGAATAGGTGGTAAAAACCACTTTTTTTGTTTTGGATTTCGTAAGCCATTTTTTTCAGACCCCAATCCTCTTTCGATACCATTTCAGCTCCTCTACTAGTAAGAAATTCTTCAAATTTCGTTACTGTTTCCTTCACCTGAACCTCAGATAAAACGGGATTTAAAATGAAAACAGTTTCATAATGATTCATAAATACAATATTTATTTGTTAAAATTGGGTGCAAAAGTAACCATTTAATTTATATATACAACACTTTTTTACTTTTATTCGTTGTAATGTAAAAAATGCAGGCTGTTTTTAGTTTTTTTTACAAAAAAATAATACATTTACTACTGCTATCCTGAATTTATTCTAAATTTTAATGTTATGAAACTAAACTGTGTTGTTGTAGATGATAGTTCTATACAAAGGACCATTATTGCAAAATTAGTTAATAATCACCCAGGTTTGCACTTAATCGGGGATTTTTCTAATGCAATAGAAGCAAAAAGCTGTATTTCTCTAAATAATATCGACTTAATATTTCTTGATATAGAAATGCCTGTTATTAATGGATTTGATTTTCTGGACGGTTTAAAATCTAAGCCGCAAATTATATTTATTACTTCTAAAGCAGAGTATGCTTTAAAAGCTTTCGATTATGACGCAACTGATTATTTGCAAAAACCTATCGCGGTAGATCGCTTTAATGCTTCTGTAAAGAGAGCAATAGATATGCATTTGCTAAAAAAAGATGTAAAAGAAGAAGAGGGCGAACATATATTCATCAAGAGTAACCTTAAAAAACTTAAAATTTTCACCGCAAAAATCAAATGGATTGAAGCTTTTGGAGATTATGTAAGAGTGGTTACCGAAGATGATAGCAATTTGGTACTGTCTACAATGAAATCTTTTGAAAACGATTTATCAAAAGACAAATTTATTCGCGTACACAAGTCTTATATTATCAACATTGATAAGGTAGAACGCTTTAATAGTAAATTTGCTGAAATTGGAATTACTAAAATTCCGCTGAGTCGAAACAAAAAAGAAGATTTAGTCAAAGCATTGTCAACGTCGTCATAATTTAATAAAAATCGACATTAGCAATCACCTTTATAGCTCTGTACTGAGCAACAGCTTCAAAACTATTCAACATTTTCTGGATAGTTTTTTTTGTTCCTATTAAAGGCATATTCTGCGGAATCTTAATCAGGATAGTTCTGATGTATTCATTTCTGATTCTACTGATTGCCGGTTCCTCTGGCCCTAAAACCGGAATTCCCAGGTTTTGACTCAAAACCTGATACAGCCACATAGAACCTTCTTTTAGCTTATCAAATTCACGGTGTTTCAATGTTAGCTTAATAATCCTGAAATAGGGCGGATATTTATAAATCTGACGATCATACAACTGTTCCTTATACATACCCATATAATTATGGTTTGTAACCTGCTGAATGGTATTATGATTTGGATTATAAGTCTGAATAACTACTTTTCCTTGTTTTTCTGACCTTCCTGCTCTTCCTGCCACTTGAGTCATCATTTGAAAGCTTCGTTCGAACGCTCTGAAATCAGGATGATGCAGCATATTATCAGCATTCATGATTCCAACCAAACTTACATTATCAAAATCCAGACCTTTGGCCAGCATTTGTGTTCCTACCAAAATATCAATCTCACGGTTTTTAAACGAATCAATAATTTTTTCGAAACCAAACTTTCCGCGAGTCGTATCCTGATCCATTCTTCCCGTTTTGGCTTTCGGAAAAAGTGATACTAACTCCTGCTCGATTTGCTCTGTACCAAAACCTTTGGTCGTTAAGTCAATACCCGAACAACTATGGCAATGCGTTGGTTTTGCAATTGAATAACCACAATAATGGCAACGCAATTGGTTTTTATGTTTATGAAAAGTCAGACTCACATCACATTGCTGACAATGCGGTACGTGTCCGCAAGTCATACATTCTATAATAGGTGAATATCCACGTCTGTTTTGAAACAAAATTACCTGCTCACCCAAACACAGCGCTTCTGCAATTTCTTCAATTAAAAGATCACTAAAATGCCCTGTCATTCGTTTTCTAAAATGTTTGTCTTTTAAATCGACCAAAACAATTTCAGGCATTCGAACATTATTATAACGTTCTGCAAGCGTAACCAGACCGTATTTATCTGTTTGCGTATTAAAGTAAGTCTCGATACTGGGAGTAGCGGATCCTAACAAAACTTTTGCATTATGAAAATTGGCCAGAACAATAGCCGCATCTCTAGCGTGATATCGCGGTGCAGGATCTGTTTGCTTAAACGTCTGCTCATGTTCTTCATCAACAATTAGCAAACCTAAATTATCAAACGGAAGAAACAAGGCCGACCTTGCTCCTATTACAATTTGAGCTTTTGATGAATTTTCCAGCGTTTGTTTCCAAACCTCAACTCGTTCGTTATTACTGTATTTAGAATGAAAAACAGCCACTTTATCTCCAAAATGAAGTCGTAAACGCGATACCAGTTGAGTAGTAAGTGCTATTTCAGGCAACAAATACAAGACTTGTTTTCCTGTCAATAAATACTCTTCAATTAACTTGATATAAATTTCTGTTTTCCCACTAGAGGTAACCCCATGAAGCAAACACACTTCTTTATCTAAAAAGCTATTTTTAATAGATTCAAAAGCAGTATTCTGAGCTTCACTTAGCAACAATTGCTTCTCAGTTGCCTGTCCTGTAAATAAAACACGATCTTGCTGCAAAAGATATTCTTCGAAAATTTCTTTATCAATTAAAGCTTTTACCGTAGCAGAAGTTGAATTCGAAATCTCAACGAGTTTTTTCACAGTAATAGGTTTCTTTTCAGAAGCCATAAGCTGAAAATAAGCCAGAACAATTTCCTTTTGTTTATTGGCACTTTTTAAAACTTCCAGCAATTCTCCGAGACCATGATCTGATTCGTATTTAGCATGCAGCTTTACGTACCGAACCAATTTTGGCTTATAACTTTCTTTTATTTCTTCCTCTAAAACAATAATATCTTTTGACATTAATTTTTGAAGAATCGGAAAAATATTCTTTTTGTTTAAAATAGAAGCAATTTCACCAACCTTAAGCGAGCTTTGATGATGCAAGGCTTCGTAAATTAAAAATTCATCATCAGAAAGCTCAGAATCATTTACTACTGTATCCGGCTTATGCGAAACTACAGTTTCACTTTCTAATAATAATCCTGTTGGAAAAGCCCCACGATACACGTCGCCAATTCCGCACATATAATAAGTTGCTACCCAAAGCCAGTGTTTGATCTGGATTTCGGTTGCAATAGGTTTTTCGTCTAATATTTGATGAATTTCTTTGGCATCATATAAGCTTGGTTCGTTTTGATGAATATCAATTACCAACGCTGTATATATTTTACTTTTACCAAAAGGTACCGCAACTCGCATTCCTTTTTTAATGAAATGAAATTCGGCCTCAGAAATACGATAAGTAAAGGTTTTAGCTAAGGAAAGCGGTAGAACAACTTCGACAAAAAACATGTGGATATTTTATTAAGATTTCAAGGATTATTTTTTATCAGAAGCTTTTGCAGCATTATATTCCTTAACTAATTTTAAAGTATGTTTTAAAGAATTTAGATCTTTCCAGCCATCATGACCGGTAATAATATATTTAGGATTTTTAAATTTTGTCTCTACTTTTTTAATCGACTTTTCCCATTCTTTTACATCGGCATCACCTAAATAACCCAAATCTTTTGCTTCGGTACTTTTAATAAAACAACCTCCGTAAAGTACTTTTTCTTTATTGAACCAAACCACAACGTTATCCTGAGCATGACCTTTACCCGGATAATAAACCTCAAAAGTGTGCTGCCCTACAGTAAAAGTCGTATCATTTGGGATTATAAATTGAGCTCTTTTTTCATTGTTTTTCTGCAGAATCTCGTCTGTCAATTTTATTGTATAGGTTTTTATTCCTTTTTGTCTGTAAAAATCCAAACCTCCTGCCCTGTCTTCATGAGAATGCGTTGCAAAATGCATCACAACCTCTTTATGATGCCTTGCCTTTATACTGTCTAACAAAGGCTGAAACTGCGTTTTGTCCCAAGGCGCGTCAAACAAGACAATACCTTTATTAGTAACAAGATACAATGCATTTGCAGAAATCAGAGTTCCTTTATAATCATGAAAGGTTTTATAAACATAAAAGTCACCTGTAAGATGACTTATTTGTAATGGCGAATTCTTAGATTGTCCGAAACTACTGGATAGTACTCCTAAGAATAAAAGTATTGATGCTAACTTTCGCATTTTATTGTAATGATATTAATTCTTCACTCTCGTCCAATATTGGGTTCTTCCCATAATAGAAATCCCAACATAACCTCGTAATTTAAGTTTATCAGCAGATTCAAGTGTTATATAACATTTGTATTTTTTGCCGCTTGTAGGATCAAAAATAGTTCCTCCGCTATATTCATCACCGTCTTTTTTAAGTCCATTAATGATGTTTAATCCTAAAATTGGTTTGTTTTTATCTGTCCCTTCACATTTTGTACAAACATCTTTTTTATGATCCGCACGAAGTATCTCTACCACCTTACCGTACACTTTTCCTGACTTTTCGTAAATCTCTACAACAGATTTTGCTTCTCCGGTTTCATCGTCAATTGTTTTCCATTTTCCAATAACACTTTGAGCCTGAATGCTCAATGCAAAGAAAAAAACACCAATCGTTAACATCCAATTTTTCATAATATTATTTGTTTTTTTTGTTTTAATTTTCTGATAGAAGCATTCAATTCGAATCCCAAAAGCAGAATCATACAGTTTATCCAAATATAAAACATTAGAATCAATAATGTACCAATTGAGCCGTAAAGTTCGTTGTATTTTGAGAATTTTATAACCCAAATCCCAAAAAAGAACGAAGATATAACAATTAATATGGTCGTAAAAACAGATCCGATGCTTATAAAAGGTACTTTATTATATTGCTTTGTACCATAACGCAATAATATTGAAGTTGTTATCAAAATCATTAAAACAACAAACAAATATCGGCCCAAAATAATCAGCGGAATACGATCACTCAGCACATCCTGAATAATTGTTTTTTGAATCAATACCTCAAAAACAACAATTGTAGCTACCGTTATAAACAATATAATGGTCATAACAAGCGAAATGGCCAGCGCTACTAAATATTGACTAAACCAACCTCGTTTATCAAAAACATGTTTCGAAGATTCAAAACCGCTTAAAATTCCGTTAATACCATTGGCCATCAAAAAAATAGAAAGCAAAAAACCTGATGATAACAATCCGGAATGACTATTGTTCAAAATATCACTAATGATTTTATTAATAGCGTCATATGTATTTGGCGGAACGCTTTGCTGCACAAACTGCAAAAAATCTCCCTGAAAATTATCTATAGGAATAAACGGAATCAAGTTCAGAATAAATAAGGCAAAAGGAAACAATGCCATAAAAAAACTAAACGAAACCGCACTCGCATGATACGAAAATGCCCCGTCGATAATACCAATCGTATACATTTCGAGCAAATCGTATAACGAGAAACCTTCCAGCCAAGGTAGTTTTATTCTCTTTAACAATCGGACAAGAGAACGCACTACAGGAATCTTTTCAATCCGATCTTCTATCTCTTGAGACATATTTTTTTTGATTTTAGATTGTTGAGTTCAGATTTTAGATTTAAAATCAAACTTAATAGTTTTTCTAACCTAACTCATAACTTATAACTCAAAACTTCACTTAAAAAGCCTTCAAACTCAAATCCATGTTGTAAACCGAATGTGTCAAAGCGCCTGATGAAATATAATTTACACCACACAGGCCATATTCGCGAATCGTTTTTTCGTTGATATTTCCCGAAGATTCTGTCTGGCATTTTGAACCAATTAACTGAACAGCCGTTTTGGTATCTTCATAATTAAAGTTATCAATCAAAATTCTGTGCACTCCGTCACTTAAAAGAATTTCACGAATTTCATCCAGATTTCTGGCTTCCACAATAATTTTAAGATCTAAATTATTGGCTTTCAAATACTCCTTTGTTTTCTTTATTGCCAAAGTAATTCCGCCGGCAAAATCAATATGATTGTCTTTTAGCATGACCATATCATACAAAGCAAAACGATGATTTTCGCCACCTCCTATTTTTACAGCCCACTTTTCAGCAACTCTAAAATTTGGAGTCGTTTTACGCGTATCTAATATTTTAGCGCCTGTACCCTCCAGAAGCTGCATAAGATAATCTGTTTTGGTAGCTATTGCAGACATACGTTGCATGGTGTTCAAAACTACTCTTTCTGACTTTAGAATAGATTGTGAACTTCCTGAAACTTCAAAAACTACATCTCCGTATTCTACATGCGTTCCGTCTTCTATATAAGTCTTAACTTTTAGCTTTGGATCTACATATTCAAATATCATTTTTGCAAGTGCAACGCCCGCAATAATTCCCTGATCTTTTACCAATAATTTAGCCTGGCCATGCGCCGTTTCAGGAATACACGCCAATGAACTATAATCGCCTGTGCCTACATCTTCGCGAATTGCATTGCTAATTAATAGTTGTAATTCGGTTTGAAATTGTACTTCGCTAATCATTTTTCTTAAATTTTATGAGATGCTAAAGTAGGACATATTTTGTGGATTTGAAAGTTTACTGTCTGTGAAAAATTTCTTAGTTGCAAAAAGACTAATCTAAATTAAAAGGAAAACGTTTATTTTTTAAACACATAGAAACATAGATCTTTAGTTCTGCTAAAAGGCGTTTCACTTACATTAATTCACATAGCTGATGCGTGCAGCTATGTGTTAAAATCTAGATTTTTTTTTAATCCCTTTTATATATAATTTAAAATTCTATGTTTCTATGTGTTTAAAATTTTACATAGAATGTTTAATATTAAATTAGAAACATTAAATATCTTTGAGGTTCATTCAAATAAAATCATGGGCTTAATTAAAGATATTTACTCGGTTACTTTTTACGAAAAATTTGGTCAGGCTGTGGCCGAAGTACATCCAACATTCGATAAACAAAAATTCATTGACGCCATTTATAAAGGCGATTTCGCCCAAAAAGAATGGAAGGATCGTATGAAACATACCACCGTTGTACTGCATCAATTTATGCCTCAAAATTTTCCTGAAGCCGTTGCTTTAATTGATAAAATCATTGAAAATTTAAAGAAAAATAATTATACAGATAGTAATCTTGCTTTCATTTTCTTTGCTGACTATATCGAAATGTATGGCTTAGATGATTTCAAAACTTCGGCGAAAGCCTTTGTTTCCATAACTCAATTTATAAGCTGCGAATTTGCCGTTCGCCCTTTCGTTTTAAAATACAAACAAGAAATGATTAACGAAATGATTAAATGGTCATTGCATGAAAATCATCACGTTCGTCGATTATCAAGTGAAGGAAGCCGACCAAGATTACCCTGGGCGATGGCGATTCCGTTCCTGAAAAAAGATCCAACTTCGATCCTGCCGATTTTAGAAAACCTAAAAAACGATCCATCGGAATATGTCCGCCGAAGCGTTGCCAATAACCTGAATGATATTGCAAAAGATAATCCGCAAATCGTATTAGAAATTGCAAAAAAATGGCGTGGAAAAAGCCCTGAAACAGACGGAATCATCAAACACGGCGCTCGTACTTTACTAAAACAAGGTCATCCTGAAATCCTGAGTCATTATGGTTTAGAAAGTACTAACATTGAACTCTCTAATTTTGAAATCAAAACGCCTGTTGTGAAAATTGGAGATTATCTGCAGTTTCAATTTGATTTAAATAATAAAAATAACGAAGCTAAAACAGTTCGTTTAGAATATGCCGTTCATTACAAAAAAGCAAAAGGACATTTGGCTAAAAAAGTCTTTAAAATCAGTGAGAAAACCTATCAACCCAATCAATTAATTAAGGTCGATCGCAATCAGTCTTTTAAGATTATTACCACTCGAGTTTTTCATACCGGAATACATCAATTGTCGATTATTATTAATGGTACTGAGAGTGAGGTTTTGGAATTTGAATTAATTAGTTAAGTTTTTTAAAGACTATTTCAACTCCGTTACAGCCTAATCTCATATATTATTATTCATTCCTATTTCGTCAATTGCCGTAACATCAATTTTATTCTTTCTAATTAATTTAATACTTAATTTCACTAAAAAATATAAAACAAGTACATATAATACAAAACAAATAAAAAATCCAATCGCATAACCTGGAGCACCTATCGCTCCACTTTCGAATTTTTTCTTGCAGTTTTCAAGTTGGATTGGAAATGCATAAAAAGCAGGAAAGCAAAGTAAAATTATTAATAGTAATATTATAATACCAGTTATTTTTTTCAATGTTTTCATCTATATTTTGAGTTCAAAGTTCTGATTGTTCGTTGCTAACTTTGCGAAAGTATAATATTATCTATTTCCATTTTTAAATTTTCTTTTCAAATGCATTTAAATTTAACCAATACAATAAAATAACTTCGGTGGTTTTTCTTATTTTTATAAAACTAAAATCTAAAAACAAATTTTCTTAATCTAAATTAAGTTACAGATCTCTATTCCTGCTGTAATTTTGCTTCAACTAAAACGAATACCATGTCAAATATCAGTTTAATTATCGAAGAACGTGCTGCCAATATTGGCAATTTTATGGTAGGCAGATTATTGCCTTTCCGCGAAAAAAGAGCTGTTGGACCATTTGTCTTTATCGATCATATGGGACCTGCACATTTAAGTGATCATGAAAATATGGATGTACCGCCACATCCGCATATCGGACTTTCTACTCTTACTTTTTTGTTTGAAGGAAGTATCATGCATCGCGACAGTTTAGGAACCGAATTAGAAATAAAACCAGGTGCCGTAAACTGGATGACGGCCGGAAAAGGAATCGTACATTCTGAAAGAACGCCTGAATATTTAAGACATTCAGACAAAATGCTTCATGGATTGCAAATTTGGGTCGCATTGCCAAAAGAACTGGAACAAATGGATCCTAATTTTACGCATGTTGAAGCAGATGATATTCCGGCTTGGGAAGAAGATGGTGTTTCGTATAAATTAATTGCCGGAGAAGCATTCGGTAAAAAATCTCCTGTTTCGGTTTATAGTCCGCTATATTTTATAGAAATCAAAAGTACCGAAGCCAAAAAAATAAATATTGGTAATCATTTATTTGGCGAAAGCGGTTTATATATTCTTGAAGGAAGTATTAAAAGCGGTGAACACGTTTATGATCCCAAACAGATTCTTATTACAAACGATAGTACTTTATGTGAGTTTGAAATTTCTGAAAATTCTACCGTTTATATTTTTGGAGGAACTCCGTTTCCTGAAGAACATTTTATCTTTTGGAATTTCGTTTCCTCAGATAAAAACCTACTCGAAAAAGCAAAAAAAGACTGGACCGAACAAACTTTCCCTAAAGTTCCCGGAGAAACCGAATTTGTGCCTTTACCAGAACCAAGAATTAAATAAATATGGACACGATATCAGCAAAAATAGATACTCGTTTGTATCGAACGGAAATAACATCCGCCAGCGAAAATGTTTTAATTTCAGATGAACCTCAGGAATTAGGAGGCAAAAATTTAGGTTTAAATCCAACCGAACTTTTAGCTGCATCATTAGCTTCTTGCACCGTAATTACTTTGAGAATGTACATTAATCGTAAACAATGGAACGTATCAGAAATAAATGTAAAAATTGATTTTGAAAGAGATTCTGAACGAAGTGTATCAGTATTCACCCGAAAAATCGAAGTAATTGGTGAAGTCGACGAAACACAAAGACAGCGACTAGAAACGATTGCCAACAGTTGCCCAATACATAAAACATTAACGCATTCAATCGAAATTAAAACCACATTAATATAACTATTCATGGAAATTCAACAAACAAACGATACAAGAAGAGGCTATTTTGAAGCCATAGAAGACGGAAAAGAAGCAGGAAAAATGACATACACTTGGGCTGGAGATTCAAAATTCATCATTGATCATACCGAAGTTAGTCCTGATTTTAATGGAAAAGGTGTTGGCAAAAAACTGGTTATGGCTGCCGTAGAATATGCCAGAGCTAACAATGTAAACATTATTCCGCTTTGTCCTTTTGCAAAAAGTGTTTTTGATAAGGTAGAAGAAATTCATGATGTGCTTTTTTCTTAAGGTACTAAGATTCTAAGGTTTTTAAACCGCAAAGCGCGCAAAGAATTACACAAAGTTCGCAAAGTTTTTTTAGACAAAGCTTTGCGAACTTTGCGTTTGTATTAAGTCTTGCATATCTAAAAACCTTGCGTTCTTTGCGGTAAAATTCACCACGCCAAAAAATCAATTTTAAAATCTCCGCAGAAACTTGTATATTTGCATGTAATTTAAACTTAGAGTATGACGAGGATAATTACACTTTTCTGTTTTTTCATAGCACAAATCGGCTTTTCTCAAACGGCTGAAAATTATTTAAATAAAAACAGAAATAACGAAGCTCTCTTAACAGCTTTTTTTCAACAAATGCCTAAGGGCGGCGATTTACACCATCATTTTTCGGGATCAGTTTACGCAGAACCTCTTTTGGAAAGAGCAATTGAAGAAGATTTTTATTTGAATTTAGAAACTATGGCGGTTTCTAAAACAAAACCTGAAAAAGGAAACTGGGAAAGATTTTCATCTCTTAAAGAAAAAGAAAAACTAGAGTATTACGAGCAGCAAATTATGCAGACTTGGTCTGTTAAGGATTATAATGGTGCTGTTCCTTCTGACGATCAGTTTTTTGATTCTTTCATGAAATTTGAATCTACTATTACAGGTCATTTTGCAGAAGGAATGCTCGAACTAAAAAAACGTGCTATTGCTGAGAATGTAAGTTATATCGAAACACAATTATCAACGATTCCGTGCGAGATGAACGTTTCTGATTTAACCGATTTCAACTCAAAATTACGTCAGGCAGCAACCCAAAGAGATGAAAAAGCAGTTCTGAAACTTTTAGACGAATTGTACAAATCGATTCAGAAGAAAGATGCTAAAAAATACGCTTTAGATTTCAATACTAATTTCATTGCCAAACTACATAAAGACTTAAAAATTGATGATGATCGTTTTACCATGCGTTATCAAAACTTTGTGTTGCGTTTTATGGATCCGGTTGATTTATTCAAGAATCTTACCATTGCTTTTATCTCTGCAAACAACAGTAAACTGGTTGCTGGCGTTAACATCGTTTCTCCGGAACATGGCGAAAATTCGATGAAAGATTATTGGTTGCACATGTTGATGTTTAAATATTGTCACTCAAAATATCCAGACGTAAAATATACGCTTCATGCCGGAGAATTGACTTTAGGATTGGTTCAACCAGAAGATTTAACCTGGCACATAAACGATGCGATTTACGTTGCCGGAGCTAACAGAATTGGTCATGGAGTTGATATTGCATACGAAGCAAACTCATACGATTTATTGCGTTATATGGCGAAAAACAATATTCCGATTGAGATCAACTTAACGAGTAATGAGTTTATCCTGAAAGTGAAAGAAAACAGACATCCGTTTACACTTTACAAAGAATTTAATGTGCCAATCGTGATTAGTACAGACGATGCCGGAATATTAAGAACCAATATGACGGAGCAATATGTTTTGCTTGCTAAAAGATATACTGATGTTTCATACGCGACTATAAAACAATATGTTTACAACAGTATCAATTATAGTTTTATTCAGGATGCATCGGTAAAAAAACAATTATTGAAAGATTTGGATGCAAGATTTAAAACTTTTGAAGCTAAATTTTCTAAGAATTAAAACGGCCAATCTGTGCGAGATTGTACACGGATTTAAACAGGTTGAAACGGATTAACGCAGATTTTTTATATCAGAATATTTAAAAAAAATCTGCCAAATCTGCCAAATCTGCGAGAAAAAATTAGCTCCCGCAGATTTAGCAGATCGAGCAGATAAAAACTCAATAATTTATGATTTTAGAAGCAGTATTTCTTTATGTTAAATCAGATTTGGCAACTCAATTCGAAGCTGATTTTGCAAAAGCAAGTCAATACATATCCTCAATTGACGGGTATTTAGGACATCGTTTAGAGAAATGTCTTGAAGTCGAAAATAAATATCTTTTGTTGGTAGACTGGAATACGCTTGAAGATCATACCGTTGGTTTTAGAACTTCTGAAGCTTATCTGGAATGGAAGAAAATTTTACATCATTATTACGAACCGTTTCCTGTTGTAGAACATTTTGAAACTGTTTTTGAAATAAAAAAATAGCCCACAGATTAAACGGATTAAACTTTGAATTAAAAAATTAAACACATAGAAACATAGATTTTTATTGTTCCTGTTTAAAATTACAAAAAAAGCAAGCTTTCACACATAGCCATGTGCATTTTTATTAGTGAAACGCCTTTATAGACAAAGTAAAACTATGTCTCTATGTGTTTAAATCTTTTTAATCTGCGGCAAAAAAAAAAATTAAAATGAATATCAAACTTATCGCCATTGGCAAAACAGATAACAAATCACTTCAAACTTTGATTGATGATTATACCAAACGTTTGTCGTTTTACATCAAATTTGATCTGGAGATTATTCCGGATATCAAAAACGTAAAGAATTTATCTGAAAGCCAGCAAAAAGAAAAAGAAGGCGAATTGATTCTGTCTAAACTTTCGCCAACAGATCAGTTGATTTTATTGGATGAAAACGGAAAAAACTTCTCCAGCGTTGGTTTCTCTGAAGAATTACAAAAGAAAATGAATTCCGGGATCAAGACTCTTGTTTTCGTAATTGGCGGTCCTTACGGATTCTCAGATACCGTTTATAGCAAGGCACAAGGAAAAATTTCACTTTCGTTAATGACGTTTTCGCACCAAATGGTTCGATTGTTTTTTATCGAGCAATTGTATAGAGGATTTACGATTTTAAGAAATGAACCTTATCATCACCAGTAAAAAAGTATTCAGTCTCAGTTCTAGTATTCAGTTTAAAAGATATACTCTTCACTAACTTCTGCAAATGATTCTAGTTTTTGCACTAAAATCTTATCCTGAATATAGGATCCGTAGGTCATATTTTTATCAAAACAGAATTGCATTTTTGGCTTAATTGCAAAATCAAGGCTTGCGATATAATTTAGTAACTCTTCTTTTTTAAGAACCTGATTATTAACTTCAACTGTTTGATTTTTCTTAAAGAAAACAACCAAACCTTCTGATTTCGGTTTCTCTGTTTTATAATACACTTTCGTGAAAGGTAAAAAGGCTAAATTCTTCCCGATAGAATCTGCGTAGGAATAGTAGTTTTGGGCATTTTCGTTTTTGTGGGCACTATCAGCACGTTTTTTCTCCTGAAGTTTTATGACTTCCGGAATAACCAATTTTAACGGCAAACGTTTGTCTATATTCAAAATCCAATTGGTCGAAATAATACTATTTTTTCTGTTTACATCAGTAATTGTATCTTTTCCTTCTGTTTTAAAGAAGATATAAATTGGCGAATGATCTTGTACATCTTTTACAATTGATACGTTTGATTTTGGAAGCAGGACGTCTTCTTTTTTTTCACATGAAAAAAGAAGGAAAGCGATAATTAGAGTAAAGTATTTCATGTTTATTATTGTTTTTTTTAGCTTTTAGTTTGTCATTCCGAGGAACGAGGAATCTCCGCAAGAAACTCCGTAAAGAAAATCGTCAATCTTTGTCGAGTTTCGAGTGTGATTCCTCGTTCCTCGGAATGACAAATCTATCGTTTACATGTTCAGTTTGTTACACAAAGTAACACATTCAACAGCTTCTTTCACATCATGAACACGAAGTATTTTTGCACCTTTTGTCAAAGCAATTGTATTCACAACCGTTGTCCCGTTTAAGGCTTCTTGTGCTGTATTGCCAAGTGTTTTATAAATCATTGATTTTCTGGAAACACCCGCTAAAACAGGCAATTCTAATAAATTAAAAAGTTCCATTTTTTGTAAAACTTCGTAATTCTGATCTGTTGTTTTGGCAAATCCGAAACCGGGATCAAGAATCAAATCGTTGATTCCGAGACTTCTTGCTTTTTTTACTTTTTCAGAAAAATAGAATAACATTTCTTTTACAATATCGTCATATTGTGTCATACTTTGCATCGTTTGCGGGTTTCCGCACATGTGCATCATAATATAAGGAACATTATAATCTGCAATAACATCAAACATTTTATCGTCTAATTCTCCTGCTGCAATGTCATTTATAATGGCTGCGCCGCTTTCTATACTCCCTTTTGCAACCTCAGCTCTAAAAGTATCAATAGACAATAAAGCTTCAGGAAAATGCTTTAAAATCAATTCTATTGCAGGAACAATTCGTTCAATCTCTTCTTGTTCTGTTACAAACTCGGCGCTTGGTTTGCTGGAATAAGCGCCAATATCAATAAATGTGGCGCCTTCAGATAACATTTTCTCTACTTGCGAGATAATTTGCTTTTCATTTTTATATTTTCCTCCGTCAAAAAAGGAGTTTGGCGTAACGTTCAAAATTCCCATTACTTTAGGAATCGATAAATCTATAAGTTGGCCTTTGCAGTTAATTTGCATCTTGTTATTTTGTTTCAAGTTTTATTTGTTTCAAGTTGATTCAGATTACGTGAGTTCCGGAACTTGAAACAAAGAAAACCTGAAACTTGAAACTTTTTACAGTTTCAAGTTGCTGGCATTAACACTTTGTTTAGAAAAAACTTGAAACAAAGAAAACCTCAAACTTGAAACTCTTTAATATTATCCTTATTTTTGAAGAAATTTTAGCAAATATACAGCAATAAATGAAGAATACTTCCCTTGAATTTGATAATGTAATTACGGTTTGCCGTACTTTATTCATCAATAAAATGAAAGATTATGGTAGTGCATGGCGCATTTTAAGATTGCCATCACTAACGGATCAGATATTCATAAAAGCACAAAGAATCAGAAGTTTACAAGAAAACGACGTGCGTAAAGTTGATGAAGATGAAAAAGGAGAATTCATCGGGATTATCAATTATTCGATTATGGCTTTGATTCAGTTAGAATTAGGTGTTGTAGATCAGCCTGATTTAAGTGTAGAACAAGCTACCGAATTATACGATACTAAAGTTAAGTTGACCAAAGAGTTAATGGAAGCCAAAAATCATGATTATGGCGAAGCCTGGCGTGATATGCGCGTAAGTTCATTGACCGATTTGATTCTGCAAAAACTACTTCGCGTAAAGCAAATTGAAGATAATAAAGGAAAAACTTTAGTTTCTGAGGGAATCGATGCCAATTATCAGGATATGATTAATTATTCTGTTTTTGCATTAATCCTTGAACCAATCAAATAAAAAATAAGCCACGAATTTCACGAATTAATTTGTAGAAATTCGTGAAATTCATGGCCAATAAAATAAGAAAACATGAAAAACATCATTACCCAATTCTCAAGATTATTTGTCGGAATATTATTTATTATTTCCGGATTAATAAAACTGAATGATCCGGTTGGATTCTCTTATAAATTAGCGGAGTATTTTAGCGAACCGGTTTTTAATATGCCATTTTTAGAGCCATTGGCTTTAGGATTAGCGATCTTTTTAGTAATTCTTGAAGTTGTTTTAGGGGTTATGTTATTGGTGGGGTACAAATCAAAACTAACGATTTGGGCTTTATTACTTTTAATTGTTTTCTTCACGTTCCTTACCTTCTACTCTGCCTATTTTGATGTAGTAAAAGATTGCGGATGTTTTGGTGATGCTTTGCACTTAACGCCTTGGCAATCATTCACAAAAGATATTGTTTTATTATTCTTTATCCTGATTTTATTCATCAATAAAAAATTAGTAAAACCTTTATTCTCAAGTCCCGTAACAAACATTATTACTTACTCAAGTGTTGTATTGTGTATTTTCATGGCCGTTTGGGTTTTAAATCATAATCCTATAAAGGATTTCCGTCCTTACAAAGTAGGAACGAATATAGAGAAAGGAATGGAAATTCCTGAAGGCGCACCAAAATCTGTAGTTGAAATGATTTTTATCTACAAAGTAAATGGCGTTGACAAAGAATTTACCGAAAAAGATTTAGCAAATATTCCTGAAGGCGCAACATTTGTTGACCGTAAAGACAAAGTAATTACAGAAGGTTATATTCCGCCAATTCACGATTTTACAATGGTAAAAGAGGATTCTGATTACAAAGAAGAATTACTTAAAGAACCTAAATTACTGGTTTTTGTAACCTATGACTTGGCTTTGTCTAATCCTGACGGAATGAAAAAATTAGAGGCTTTAAGTAAAGCTGCGAAAGCAAAAGGATACAAAGTAATTGCAATGACAGCTTCTGGAGCTGATGAAATTGCAAAAGCGAAGAAACAATATGGCTTGGATACTGATTTTTATTTCTGTGACGCTACAGCTCTAAAAACGGTAGAAAGAGCTAACCCTAGCATTGTTGTGATACAAAACGGAACTATAATTCAAAAAGTTCATTACAATGATATTCAGGATTTGAAGTTATAAAGCATCAGCTTAAAAATTCAGAAACACCAATTCTTCGTATAGTTGAATTGGTGTTTTTTTTTGATTTCAAACCAATCGATTTGAATAATAACATAATACATATTAATGACTTATACCCAGCAAAAGCGACCAAATACAATCATAATTTAAACTAAAAAATACGTTAAAATAATATTCTGCGATAAAAAATATAAATTATAAGCCGTACCTTTTGTTAATCTTAGAAATTGTTTAATTTAAATTAATAACTATGAAACAATTATCAAGCCTTGTATGTCTTTTTTTATTCATTGGATGTAATAGTAAAGCTGATATTACTGATAATCTCACAGCGCCGGAAACATTTGCTTTTCAGATTTTAGATAAAAATACCGGAGAAAATGTGTTCTCAAACAAAACATATAACCCGAAAAAAATCACTGTAAAAAACCTGGATTCTGATGATGTAATCCCACATCATTTTGTATCTGATAACGATTTGGATATAATAGTCCTTGAAAATGTAGGAAGAGAAAGTGAGGATATCAATTATTCTGTAAATGTGGGCGACAAACGTATTTTTGAACTTCATGTCGATGCCATTTTGGTAAAAAAAGGTTTAGATTTTGAATATAAAAATGTAGAGATTACCAATACCGTATTTAAACGAGATAAAACATCAGGAGTTTACAACATTCTGGCCTCTCTTGACTAACTCCAAAAAATAAAACTACAATACTATTTTCATTGTTCTTTTCTAAAAAAACACAAATTATTTCTTCCCTAAAAAAGACTTTTTTCAGCCGTTTTTTTGGTCAAAAACGAAAAGATTTGAAAATAAAACAAAACTTTTTTGCGATCTGTTTTTTAATTAAATCAAAAAATAGTTCAAAATTCGTATTTCATTGCTCTACTATTACGATTTCACTCTCAATTTTTTAACCTAATTTCTATCTTTTGTTATAAAATACGGGACTGTTCAATTTTTGTTAATCTCCATTTCTCATTCAATTTGTTTGTTTAACTTTGTTGATGATCTTTTATTACCTGAAATCATTAGGATTTTAAAACCTAATAATTAATAATATAAAGAGGATCTTCAATTAGAATTTAAAAAACAAATACTATATACGTATGAAACAATTAGCCCTTGTTGTAATTGCCTTTATTACATTTTCATGCTCACAAGCTCAGAAAACAAGTTTTTCTAAAGAAGCTTTGTCTGAAAAATTATTAGCAACTGATGAAAGTCAGGTTACTTTCAAAAATATTTTAAAAAAATACAAAGGCAAAACTTTGGTTATCGAAGTTTGGGCTTCGTGGTGTGGTGATTGTGTAAAAGCTATGCCACAATTAAAAGAACTTCAGGCAAACAATCCTGATGTTTCGTACTTATTTATCTCTGCTGATAAAACAGCTGATAAATGGAAAGCAGGAATTGAAAAACACGAATTAAAAGGCGATCATTTTATGATGAATGATGGTATGAAAGGCCTTTTTGGAAAAGCAATTGATCTGGATTGGATTCCAAGATATATCATTGTAGACAAAACAGGAAAAATTGTATTGTATCGTGCCATTGAAAAAGATTTTGATAAAATCAATGAAACTTTGAAAAGCCTGAAATAATTTTCAATTGCAATTTCAAAATTCAATGTCAATATTGGATTTAATAAAACAAGAACAAAAACAAAAAAATAAAATAAAAACTACCAAAATGAGAAAAAAGATTGTTGCAGGAAACTGGAAAATGCATAAAAACGCGGCACAAACTGAAGAATTATTAAGCGAATTAATTACTAAAATACCAGCTCAAACAACTGCTCAGGTAATTGTAGCTCCAACATTTGTAAACTTACAGGCAGCTGTTGCTAAAGTTAAAAATACAACTATTGGTGTTGCTGCTCAAAACGTTCACCAGGCTGAAGGTGGAGCTTTTACAGGAGAAATTTCTGCTGATATGTTAACTAGTATTGGTGTAAACACCGTAATTCTTGGTCACTCTGAGCGTAGAGCAATTTTTCACGAAACTGATGCTTTGATCGCTAATAAGGTAGACACTGCATTGAAACATGACTTAACAGTAATTTTCTGTTTTGGAGAAGAATTAAAAGACCGTCAGTCAGGAAATCACTTTAATATTGTTGAAAACCAATTGCGTGACGGATTATTTCAAATTGCAAAAGAATCATGGTCTAAAGTTGTCTTAGCTTACGAGCCTGTTTGGGCTATCGGAACCGGAGAAACTGCTTCACCAGAACAAGCTCAGGAAATGCACGAATTCATCAGAGAAGTTGTTCGTAAAGCTTACGGAGCTGATATCGCTGACGAAGTTTCTATTTTGTACGGTGGTTCTGTAAAACCAGATAACGCTAAAGAAATCTTTGGTAAACCAGACGTAGACGGTGGTTTAATTGGAGGTGCTGCTTTAAAAGCTGATGACTTCTTAGCTATTGTAACAGCTATCTAATTTTAGATTTTAAATTTTAAATAAAAAAACTCCATTGCTTCGCAATGGAGTTTTTTTATTATTGGAATTTGGATTTTAAAAATTGGGATTTCCTAAATTAGCTTATATCACTTATATGGTGAGAAACCTAATTTATAAACGAATGTAATAAAGGGCAATTGTATTTTTTAAACGTTGGTGTTGTTTTGTATATAGAATAGAAATTAACCAGCTCCTTCCCTGCTTTAAACGGGTTTTTTGCCTCTTCTTCGGCTGAAACCATATTGGCATAATGACCGTAATAATTACATTCAAAAATCATTAAACTGGCCATTGCTTTCTCGTTATTGTTTCTAGACATTTTGAGGGCTTTTTCGTAATACATTTTAGCCATGGTTAAACCGTAATAATTGCCTTTTTGATAGGTTTTCTCAAGTTCAGAATTATCTCCGTAAACATAATCGATATAGGATTCGCCAGATGTCCAGTCGTAGGCGACCATCATCCAGGAATTTCCTAAATACGAAACATTAAAATAAGCATGTGCCAATTGCAAATTGCTCGAAGCCGTATTTTGTTTCTTTAACTGGATAAGTTTGGCAATAAAATCTACTTTGTTAAAACGATAATCAAATTTGCGTTCTTTATCTTTTTGGAGGATTTTAGGCGTAAAAGGATTTTCGTTCAAATAATCTGTAAACGAATAATTTTTCTCCCAGAAATCTTTTGGCATAGACGAAAAGGTTTCATAAGCCAATTCTAAATCGTTGTTTCTAAAAGCAATTGTTCCTTTTAAGTCTTTGTAATAATTAATATTTGGAGCAATTGTTCCTGAACAAATGTATTTCTCAAAAGGTGTTTTATTTTCTTTTTGCTGTAAAGCGATCAATTTATCAACATCTTGTGTAGTAGCCGTTCGATCAAAATAACCTATGTAACTGTAAAAATAGGCATTATCATAAGAGGAATACACACCTTCGCTTTTGCTATCTGACTTCATCATTAATAATCCTGCTGTAACGCGATCGCCTTGTTTAGCAAAATCAGCGCTGGCAATTCGGTACAAACTATAAAGATTTTTAAATAAGCCATAATCTGTTTCTACGAGACTTTCTACAGAATCAAAGTATTTAAAAAGTTGGTTTTGCACTTTCTCACTTTTCAAATCGTCTTGTTTTAAGGATACTAAAGCCAACTGAATATTTTTCTGCATTTGCATGGATGCATTGGCTTTGTCGGAAATCATATCAGTATATTTTTTCCCTGACGCGATGTCATTATCCATAAAACAAAGCTGTGCAATTGCAGTGGCGATATAATCTTTTTGTTCTCCTGAAGTTTGCTCGCGAATAGAAATTAAGAAATATTCTAACGCTCTTAAATGCAAGATATCTTTGTTTAAATTTTCTGCTTTTGCTTTAGCATAATCTCCATACCAATCTGTACCTTCAAATGTAACCGAAGGAGCTCCGTTGTTGGTGTATTGCGGCGTAAAAATCCAGTCTTCGAGTTTATTGATTTCTCTTCCTATCAAAAAGCTCAAATTGATGCTATTAGGATTTAGTTGATAAACTTCTTCGATTGTTTTTAGATCCGGTGCTGGATTACGAAAACTTTCTATAGACAAGATAACACTTCGCTCTTCGTCGTTTTGGGCCAAAGCCAAAGTTTCCTGGGTTAATTTCCAATTATAATGCTGCAAAACAGCAAATGACTTTTCTTCACAGGTGGCAAAAACTTTACTCAATAAATAATTCTGCAAAGGAAAATTATCTATACACAAAGCTTTATAATACAAAGCCCACGGTTCTAAAATCGTGTTTTTATTTTCGGCAAAATAAGTATCATACAAACGAATCACTTCATTTTTGTCCTGGGCGTAAAAACTATATCTTAAAATTAAAAAGGCATATCGCTGTTTTAAAAAAGCATCTTTGGCTGTTTTTATTTTCTTTTCAAAGTCGCCTACATTGGCTAGTTGATGACCTTTGCTGCTATATCCTATCTGGTTCCAGGATTCCCATTTTACATCGGTATTACTATTGTATTCTAACTTTTTGGCAAACAAAATATAGTGTAAGAATGCTTTGTTTTTTGATCGTAATAAAGCTTCGATAAAAGTATTTTTTTCGAATGTCTTTTTTAATGTTTTGTTCTGATAAGCAGTTTCAAACAATTCTCCATCTGTTTGGTACAAAATGGCATGAACATCTTTAGGATCAACTTCATTGCCTAATTTCTTCTTCCATTCCCGGCAATTCATTTCCTGATCGACGCCGGAAACAGTGTTCGTCGAATAGTAATAATCTGCTGAATAATAGAACGGCGTAAGTTTAAAAAAACCTTCTCGTTGGGCTTTAAACAAAGCTAATCGACTGGTTTCTGGCGAAACGCTCCATCCACAGGCAAAAGAAACCTGAAAGCATAAAACTAAAAGTACACTACTAAAAACTCTCATAATAGCCGGATATATTTTGGATTCCATAATCGTTGATGTATTTTTTATCGAAAGAGAAAAACGTCACTTTGGTTTGATTGTCTATTTTGATTTTACGGGTAATAATCGAAATCATTTTTTCAAGTTCACTTTCAGAAATTTTCTCGATCCTGATTTCATCTCCGTTTCGCAGATAAGTTTGCCCTATTAAAACATCGTCCTGCAAGATGTATTTCGCATCTGATGTTTTCTTTAGTTTGATACTATCGTTTCTTAACTGATCGTAATCGGATAAAATCCCTTTAAACTGATTTCCTCTAAAAATAACTGCCCAACTGTACAACGGTAAAGCAATATCAAGTTTTAATTTGTATTTGTCGTGTGTAATATATTGCGCTAATTCTTCGCTTGTCGCTATCGAATTTTTGGTATTAATATCATCCGGTTTTGCCAAATTATAACACATCAATAAACCTTTATCTACTGGCGGGGTTCCTGCTTTTTCGGCATATTTATATTGCCAGAGTCGGATTGTTGCCGAAATTTTTGCTGTTGGAAAACCGCTCTTGATTTGCTTTAATAAATAAAAATAATTGTCTTTCGATTTTTCTGTCCAGTCACAATCGATCAGGATTTCTTTAAAATCAACTTTTAATTTCGCCAGTTCAATGGATTTTACCGAGTCGTAATTGATGCGTTTATAGTTTTCCTGTTTGTAATAATCCTTTGGATATACAATTGTGTTGGCAATTTTATCTGCTTTTGCTTCATTCAGTCTCACCCCAATTTGCTGTACTCGTTTCGCAATTCTTGCGGCCAGACTATCCAATTGTCTTTTATCCGATTGTAAAACAACTTCATTCGTAATAAAAATACTTGGCGTGATTTCAGGATTGCTTTCATTTAAGCTGAAATCGTTTATTGTTGCAACTGGCAGAGGCTCTTTGGCATACGGATTCCAGTCGATATCAAAAAAACGAATATACATATGCTGTATTTTCAAATCCTTTATCAAAGAATCTTCTTCTTTCTGAAAATACAAACTAGTTTTCCAATAACAAAACGATCTTACTACTTTGTGTTCTTTCTCACAAGTTGCTCCGTTAAGTAACACAAAAAGCAAAATAAAAACGATATTTCTCATATTTTAAAAATCCTTACAATTCAAATCAAAATTAACATTAATATATGTAAGGATGTCGATTATTTATGAACAACTTCTGCTTTGGATTCTTACCTTTGCAAAAAAATTATTTATGTCGAATATATATTTAGGATACCATTTTACTATTGAACCAAAAGAACCGGGTTCAGAAATTTTAATTGCTGAATTAGGCGAAAAAGCGTTTGAGACTTTTACTGAAACTGAAACTGGAATTTCGGCTTATGTAAAGAAAGATTTATGGGATGAGAATATCTTAGATGACATTTATATTTTAGAATCTGAAGAATTTAAAATTGAATATACTGTTGAAGAAATCGATCAGGTAAACTGGAACGAGGAATGGGAAAAGAATTTTGAAGCGATTGATGTAGACGGAAAATGCCATGTTCGCGCTCCTTTTCACGAAAAAACTGATGCTGAATTTGATATCGTAATCGAACCAAAAATGAGTTTTGGTACTGGTCATCACGAAACAACTCACATGATGATTCAGCATTTACTTGAAATGGATGTAAGAGGTCTTAAAACACTTGACATGGGTTGCGGAACTGCAATTTTAGCTATTCTTGCCGAAATGAAAGGTGCCCAGCCAATTGATGCGATCGATATTGACAACTGGTGTTATTTGAATTCTATCGAAAATGCTGAACGCAATAATTGCAAACATATTACCGTTTACGAAGGCGATGCTGCTTTATTAGCCGGCAAAAGTTACGACCTGATCATTGCAAATATCAATCGTAATATTTTGTTGAATGATATGCAGTCTTATGTTGATTGTTTGAATAAAGGCGGTATTATATTGTTTAGCGGTTTCTATGAAGAAGACATTCCTTTTATTGATGCTTCATGCACAGAAAAAGGATTAACATATGTTAAAAAGTTTCAAAGAAATAACTGGGTTTCATTAAAATACGTAAATTAGATAGTTGATTTTCTAAAATTTAAGTAGCCCGCAGATTAAACTGATCACACAGATTTACACAGATTTAGCTTTTAAAAAGCTGTTGAATTGTAGATCTTTGGCAAATAAAATTAGTAATTACAAAAAAGTACAAAAACCTAAAAACATGAGTACTAAAGAAAAAGTAAGAGAAAGAGTTCGCGAAAAGGAAGCGACGGTTTTCAATAACGAAATCATTGTTTATAACGACGATGTAAACACTTTTGATCACGTAATTGATACTTTAATGCGTGTTTGCAGTCACACGCCTGAACAAGCAGAACAATGTTCCTTAATTGTACATTACAACGGAAAATGCACTGTAAAAACAGGGCCACTGGATAAACTAAAACCTCAATGTACACAACTTCTGGAAGCTGGACTAAGCGCCGAAATTGTTTAAATTGCCAATAATTTCAAAACGCATTCTATTTTATTCTATAATTTGAATAAATTAGAATGCGTTTTTATTTTAGCCTAACTCAGCTCATTTTTAACCTAATAATTTACCAAAATTAAAATCATGAAATACTTCAAATTTCTTCTGTTTTTATTCCCCTTGGTTTCTTTAAGCCAGAAAAAATTCGATAATCTTCGCGAGCAATTGGTAAAAAGTAAAACATTGGGTTATGAATATGTATATGCCTACGAAAATAATTATGCCGTATTCAGAACCTTTAAAGGAAAAATGGGACTTATTGATACAACAGGAAATGTAGTTATCAAACCAACTTATGAATATATTTATAATAAGAAAGAACTTAAAAACTTGTATGAAGTTGGAAATACAGTCAATAAAAAATTCAAACGTGGCTATATTGACAGGAAAGGAAATATTAGAATTCCGCTAGAATATGACGACATTTTTCACCTTGACAAAAACCTCCTCAGGGTTTCAAAAAATAACAAAACAGGTGTTGTAGATACTTTAAACAAAATAATTTTACCTTTAAAGTTCGATTTTATAATGGATCACGGTGCTATTATTTACGCACAAAGCAATAACATTGTTGACATATTTGACTTCTCAGGAAAGCAAATAACCAATTACAAAGCAAAAGACATTGACTATTTTACAGATAATAAAAGCATTGTAACTCTGCAGAACAATGATACTTTTATAATCAACAATGAAGGGAAGTCCATTTTAGAACCCATTAAAAATCATCGATTTGAAAAAGTCATCGACTCTGATTCTTATCTTATTCTAAATAACATTACCAATAAAAAAGGTGTTATCAATTCTAAAGGAGAATATACAATCGAATGCAAATATGATGATATCAGGACAGGCGAATCAACTTATATTGCCATCGACAAACATAAATACGGGCTGATTACTAATAAAGATTCTGTCTTAAAAGCGTTTGTTTATGATGCTATTTATCCGGTAAGTCATAAAGAGGACAATCTGTTTCAAAATCAATTTTTAGCAAGAAAAGCAGATCTCGAGGGAATTATAAATCCTTTTTTAGAAAAAGAGATTATCCCTATTGAGTATAAAGATGTTCAAACTTTTTCAAATTATTATGTTGTAACTACTTTAGATAATAAAAATGGCGTGTTTTCTAAAAATGGAGATCGTATTATTAACGAAGATTACGAGTTTTACAATGCAGCTCAAAATAAAATCTTTGCTACAAAACACGATAAAAAATATCTCCTGACTCTTGTTGATAACAGCTATTCTGAAATTGAAATTCCGGTAGATGAATTTGCAAAAAAGCGACTTTTCTCTAACGGTTTCTCGAAAAGCAACTTTCAGATTTTTAAAAATGGAAATAAATTTGGCGTAATTAGTAATAAAAATGAAATCGTAGTGGCCTGTGAATATGAAGCTATTGAAAACATTTATTCTACTTCAGAATTTGTTGTAAAGAAAAATAAAAAATATGGGGTTGTAAATGCCCGAAACCAGATTACTCTTGAGATCAAATACGATTCTTTTCAAATCATAAAAGAATACATCAGGTTTGAAATTAAAAATCCAAAAATTAAAAAAGCTTACGCCGTAAACAATACTTCTGATTATTAATTTAAGAAGATTCTTATCACTTTGTAAAAACATAAATTCAATATGTTTTTACAAAGTGTTTAATTTATAAATAATTTAAAAAACATTCTATTTTATTCTATATTTGAATAAAATAGAATGTTTTTTTATGGAAGAATATGGAAAGATATTGATTATCGCTACGCCTATTTTTTTAGTATTAATTATAATCGAAAAAATATACGGCATTTATAAAAAGGACGACACCGCTCCTTTGATCGATAGCGTATCGAGTATTAGTTCTGGAATTACCAATTCTGTAAAAGATGTTCTGGGATTAAGCCTGACTTTTATTTCTTATGAATGGATGGTTTCTAAAATTGCCATTTATCATTTAGATGCCAATGTTCTCTCCTATTGTATCGCCTTTTTTGTGATCGATTTTTATGGCTACTGGAGTCATCGATGGGCACATCAAATTAATCTTTTCTGGAATAAACATGCTATTCATCACAGCAGTGAAGAATTTAACCTTGCCTGCGCTTTGCGTCAGCCAATTGCGAGTTTGGTTAATTTGTTTACTTTTTTATTGATTCCTGCTGCGTTATTGGGCGTTCCTGCTACAGTAATTGCGATCACTTTGCCGCTGCATTTGTTTTTGCAATTTTGGTATCATACCAAACACATCAAAAAAATGGGATTTCTTGAATACATTCTCGTTACTCCCTCGCATCATCGTGTGCATCACGCTATAAACCCCGAATACTTAGATAAAAACCATTCGCAGATTTTTATTTTTTGGGACAAACTTTTTGGCACTTTTCAAGCCGAATTAGATGATGTTCCGCCCGTATTTGGTATTACAAGACCTGCCAATACCTGGAACCCAATCCGGATTAATTTCCAGCATTTGACTCTGTTAATAAAAGATGCCTGGAGAGCCGACAACTGGAAAGACAAACTCACCATCTGGTTTAAACCAACAGGCTGGCGACCGGAAAATTTTGATGAAAAATATCCTGTAAATAAAATTGATAATGTTTTTGATTTTGAGAAATACGGCACACAAAACTCGCAGAAATTAATTTACTGGTCTGTAGCTCAGGTTTTAATTACGCTTTTATTTGTCACTTATTTATTTGATAATATTGCCACAATTGGGTTGCCCAATATTTTTATCTATGGTTTATTTATTTTGGTAACTATTTATAGCTACACAGAGTTAATGGACAAAAGCAAATATGCCATTTTTTGGGAAGGTTTACGCTTGGTTATTGCAGTTGCAATTATAGCGTATTGTGGAGATTGGTTTGGCTTAAATCATGCTTTTGCCATGAGTAATTACATTATTTTAGGTTATTTGAGTTTATCGTTTTTCGTTTCGGTATACTTTGTGACCATCGATTTCAGAACCCAAACAAACCAAATAATAAATTCATAAACCGCTTATGAAAAATGCTGCTTTTTTTAAAATTTACATCGCTTTTAGTATTTTATATCTCATCGTTTTGTTTTTAGGACATGAGAATTTAGATTTATATTTAAAACCTGCTCTGATCCCTTTGTTGGGTTTTGGAGTTTATTTTAATCGAAAATTCCCCTCCAGAAAGATACTGTTAACTGCTCTTTTATTTTCCTGGATTGGTGATGTTATTCTGCTTTTTGCTGATATAGCCGAAATCTATTTTATATTAGGATTGGTTGCTTTTTTAATAGCACATATTGCTTACTGTGTTCTTTTTAATAAACAAATCATAGGAGAAATTCAGATTAATAAAATCCTTTTTGGAATTGGAAGCGTTGTAATTGCTTTCTATTTAACGGCAATGATTTTAGTTTTAATGCCAAATCTGGGTGATCTCAAAATTCCTGTTATTGTCTATGCTGCTGTCATTTCGACTATGCTTTTATTTGCTTTTAATGGTTATTTAATCTGGAAAAAACCAGGGGCTTTATACATTTTTCTGGGAGCTGCATCGTTTGTCGCTTCGGACAGTATTTTGGCCTTTGATAAATTTCATGCACCAATCGAAAAAAGTTCTTTTTTTATTATGCTAACGTATCTTGTGGCACAATATCTGATTGTAGTGGGGATTATAAGACTGAATACGCAAAAATTAGATTAATATTAGCCCACTGATTTGCACGGATTTTTTTTCTTTTTTTGAATCGTGATAATTGTAACGAATTATATCGTGGATAAAACGAATTGAAAATATTTCTCATGCAGATTTTTTTAGAATCTTTTCAATCCTTTAATCTGTGGCTGAAAAAACATTTTACATTTGTATTACCAAAACTTTTAAACCATGAAAAAAATAGCCCTTTATATCCTTTTAATAATTAGTGCAACTTCTTGTGTGAGTACGAGATCGACTTTGAAAAATGTTGATGATAATGCTCCGGATTTGGTTTTAAAGAAAAACAATACATTTGAAATTAAGCTTTTTAGTACTGATAAAAAATACGGATTTGATCCTGACTATCCGGTTAATATATTTTTTAGAAATACAAAAGATGAAGCTTTGAACGAAACTCGTTTTTTAAATGCTCTGGCCGGACCAAACGGAGAAAAAATAACTTATATCCGCTTAGAAACCTGTTGTCCCTTCCCAACCAAAAGAAGTGATATGGGTGCGGGATTTTTGAATGTTTATGAATTAAAATGGGAAGGACAAAAGAAACCTGTCAAATTATATTTGAACATTTATGAAAAAGGAATTTTGATGGTTCCGATGGGATTGAGTTTGAAGAAGGAGTAAAATGAGATTGATTGTGTTTTAAAGCTTTTGAGAATAAAAATATAACCGAAAAATAAGTTAAAACTCTCCTTGTACTTATACAAACGCCTTAATTTTGATTGTATTGGAACTATTTGTAAAAGTCAAAAAAATACAATGGAAAAATTAAAAAATAATTATAAAATTGAAGCTTCAAGTTTTGATTTACAAAAATATTTAAAGAGAATCAATTTTCAGGGAGAAATTAAATTGAATTTAGATGGTATAAAAAAATTGATGCAAAGCCAGATATTTAGTGTTCCTTTTGAAAATATTGATGTTCAGGCCGGTAAAGTTATTTCTTTAATTGGTGATGATATTGTAACGCAAATTGTGGATAAAAACCGTGGTGGATATTGTTATCAAATTAATGGCATATTTTCGTTAATGCTTCAGGAAATTGGAGTTCCGCATTATTATATTGCGGTGCGCCCTTTGGTTAATCCTGGCCAGAATGCCAGAACACATTTGGCAATAATTGCTACAATCGAAAATGAAGAATATCTGATTGATTTGGGATTTGGAGGAAACAGCATCAGAGAACCTTTGAAACTGAGTGAGATCGGAACTGAAATTCAACAGGGTTATGATACTTTTACTTTGGTTAAAACGGAAGAAGATGAATATTTACTGCAAATACTTATCGAAAAAGAATGGTCTAACTTATATTCGTTTGATGTAACTCCTCAAAGGTGGATCGATTTTAAGCCTGCAAATCATTATAATTACTCACACCCTGATTCTACTTTTACTCAAAAATTAATTGTTGTTTTACAAAATCCATTAGGTAAAAAAATATTACTTAAAAATGCCATAAAATCAGTAAAAAATGGGGTTACAGAAATTATTCCTTTTGAGGACAATCAATTGAATACTACTTTAGAAACAGAATTTAACCTTAAGGTATAATTTAAGATTTTTTTTGAGGAGATATCACGTATTAAATTCCATAATTCCACTATGGTTTTAGCACCCGAAATTCCCCTATTGATTATCACTCTATTTTAGCAATAGATCTAAATTGATTTTGATTATGGGCACAAGCGGGACACTCCCGCGAGTACATATACTAATAATAATAATAAAGCTTTTAGAAATAAAAATCAATTAAAAAATAAGTACTATGCCTCTAATTTTAATTATTCTTCCATTACTGTTTCAAATTATAGCTGGCAGAAAAGCAATTGGTGAAACTATATCTTTAAAATTTGGAACAGTTTGTTTGATTAGTTTTTTTTCGCAAATAGTTTTATCGATAGTAGTTTTTTACGTTTCCTCCTATAATTTTAATAAATTTTTAGAACAAAATCCAAACTCCTTCAGATGTGGCATGGGGTTTCTTGGCCTCATTATGCTGTCTCTTCTCTTAACTTTTATTCTAATAATTGTCATAATTGTTCAGTACTACATTAAAAAATCTTATGAAAAGTAATTCTTTTTTGTAAGCTTATTACAACTATTGATTATCATATTAAAGTGTAATTGAGGAAATATTCCCTATTGAAAACGATAATTCCACTAAACTCCTAGCCGTGATAGCAGCGGAAATCATTTTTTGAGAAAGCCTGTTTTTTCTGTTTTTTGCAGAGCCACCGGAGAAAGCTCCTGCAAAGACCAAGAAAAAAAGGGTTTAGAGAAAAATATTGCATCGGATAGCGCGAGTGGCTTCTTAAAATAATCTTAAATCTTCATCTCGTATTCATAAATCATGACTACCTTTGCACTGTCAAAAAATCATATTATGAACATACAACATATTCCACAAATTAAGCATACTGAAAGCGGAAACTTCTTTTTATTGGCGGGACCTTGCGCTATTGAAGGTGAAGAAATGGCGCTAAGAATTGCTGAAAAATTAGTTGGTATTACCGACAAACTTCAGATTCCTTATGTATTCAAGGGATCGTTTAAAAAAGCCAATCGTTCGAGAATTGATAGTTTCTCTGGAATTGGTGACGAAAAAGCATTAAAAATTTTAAGAAAAGTTTCTGAAACTTTTCACGTTCCTACTGTAACAGATATTCATACTAATGAAGATGCTGATATGGCGGCGCAATACGTTGACGTTTTGCAAATTCCGGCGTTCCTTGTTCGCCAAACTGATCTTGTTGTAGCTGCGGCTAATACAGGAAAAGTGGTGAACCTGAAAAAAGGACAATTTATGAGTCCGGAAAGTATGAAACATGCGGTACAAAAAGTTCTGGACTGCCATAACGAAAATGTAATGGTTACAGATCGTGGTACTATGTTTGGTTACCAGGACATGATTGTTGATTATAGAGGTATTCCTACTATGCAACAATATGCCACTACGGTTCTTGATGTTACGCACTCATTACAACAACCTAACCAGACTGCCGGTGTTACGGGCGGAAGACCTGATATGATTGAAACTGTTGCTAAAGCGGGTATTGCTGTGGGTGTTGACGGTATTTTTATCGAAACTCATTTTGATCCTGCTAATGCAAAAAGTGATGGTGCGAACATGTTGCATTTAGACTATTTTGAAGGTTTAATGACGAAGTTGGTTGCCATTAGAAAAACAGTTAACTCATTTTAAATTTTATAATACAATTGCATTGAAAACAAATATTTTATTTTTCTTTCTGGTGTGTTTTTCACTAAACACTTTTGCTCAGGAAGAAATTGCAGTACAAAGATATACGGCTCACAATAAAGGAAAATTTTTCGTTTCGTGGGGAGGAAACAGAGACAGTTACACGAAGTCTGATGTAAATTTTAGAGGTAAGGATTACAACTTTACTGTTAATGATATGAAGGCGCATGATAAGCCAAAAGGATGGCATATTGATTATGTAAATCCGGCAAACATGACGATTCCGCAAACGAACTTTAGAATGGGATATTTCTTTAGTGATCATTACAGTGTTTCGGTTGGTTGGGATCACATGAAATATGTGATGACTCAAAATCAAATCGCTAATGTTACTGGTACTATTAATTTACCTGCTGATCAGGCTGGATCTTATTACAATGGAGATTATAATAATACTCCTGTAGATATGTCTCAGCATGGTGCTCAGGAAGGTGGTATTGCGGGTGGTACTCAGGGAAATCCTCCTGCTTTTTTAATGTACGAGCATACAGATGGTTTAAATTACATTAATACTGAGGTTTCCAGACATGATGATATTTCTAAATTGTTTGGTATCACTAATACTGATAAGGTTCAGATTAATTTAACTGAAGGTTTAGGTGCAGGACTTTTATATCCTAAAACAAATACAACTCTTTTAGGAAAAGAACGTCATGATGATTTTCATGTTTCTGGTTATGGTTTATCTGCAAAAGCGGGAATTAACTTTACTTTCTTCAAGTATTTCTACTTGCAAGGTGAGCTAAAAGGTGGTTACATCAACATGCAGGATATTAAAACTACAAGAAGTAATGATGATAGCGCTTCGCAGGACTTTTTCTTTTTTCAAAGAATTATTGCTGTGGGTGGAATCTTTAGAATCTAATATTTCTTAAAATTATATTTAAAAATAGTTATCATTTTGGTAACTATTTTTTTTTGCCTTTTATTTGTTGAGTAAGAAAAAAATCTCACAAAGCCGCGGAGTCGCAAAGTTTTTTTGTTTCACGCACATTTAGCAGATTATAGCAAATATAATTTAAAAATTTGCTATTTATAACTATCTGCGCGCATCTGCTTGAATCTTTTTAAAATCTGCGTGAAATATAATTTTACGATAAAATACCTTAAAACTAAAACATGAAAAAATCAAAATATTTATTTATTGGCATTACATTTTTATTGAGTTTTAGCTGTGCTTTGTTTGTTGCCATGAAGGTTTTTCCGAACAATCCGTTTTCTAAGACAAAAAATAATACAGAAACTTCTTTACAGAATAAAATTCAGGATGGAGATCTTATTTTTCAGACTTCGGAATCAAGTCAATGTGAAGCGGTTAGAATTGCTACGAATTCTAAATTTTCGCATTGTGGACTTATCTATAAAATAAACGGAAATTTATTTGTTTTTGAAGCTGTTCAGCCAGTAAAACTAACTCGGCTTGAAGATTGGATTCAGCACGGAAAAGGTGCTAAATATCTAATAAAAAGATTGAAAAATGCCGATGCTGTATTAACTCCCGCCACTTTGCAAAAAATGAAAGATTACAGTCAGGGTTTTATGGGAAAAGAATATGATGCTTATTTTGACTGGTCGGACACAAGGATTTATTGCTCTGAACTGATCTGGAAAATTTATAAAAATGCTGCGGGTATTGAGTTATCAAAATTAAAGCAAATGAAGGATTTTAACTTAAGCGATGCCAGAGTACAGAAAATCTTAAAGGAGAGATACGGAAACGATATTCCGCTTGATGAAAAAGTTGTGGCTCCATCTGATTTAGTAGATTCTGATTTGCTAAAAACCGTTATAGATACTTATTAATTGTGTCTTAGAAATGAAGTAAAAAACATTTATAAGATTTTACTTCTGCATTATTTAAGCTAAAAATGTTGTTCAACGAATTAAAGTGTTTTTAAACGAAAAACCCAATACAATGTTAAAAATATAACATTCGTGTAAAATTTTAATATTATTTTAGTAATGCAATTTCAAAATTAGGTTTAATCTATGAACCATAGCGCACCTAACCTTACTAAAAATACTGTTGATTTTTTCAATCAGTTTGAGGAGTTTTTTGATTCTTCGCCGGACTTATTATGTGTCGCCGGATTTGATGGTTATTTTAAAAAAATAAATCCATCTGTATCAAAATTATTAGAATATAGTGAGGAAGAATTATTATCGAAACCCATAAACGATTTTGTTTTTGAAGATGACAGGATAAACACCTCTAATGCAAGAAAAAATCTAACCCGTAAAATTGGCTTATCTAATTTTGAAAACCGCTATGTAACAAAAAGCGGTAATGTGGTGTGGTTACTGTGGACATCGTTTCCTATACAAAAAGACAAACTTGTTTTTGCAATTGCTAAAAATATTACGTTCAAAAAAGAGCTGGAACAGGAACGAAATGCTCATTTAACAGAACTTACTAAAATAAATAACGAACTAAAACAGCTTACTTATACAACCGCGCATGATTTGAGATCTCCGGTAAATAATTTATTGGCTGTTTTTGATCTTCTAGATACTTCGACTATAACTGATCCTGAAACGCTTGAACTGATTTCGATTATTGAAATCGCGACCCAAAGCTTAAAAAAAACTTTAATTGATCATGTTGCTATTCTGGATAAAAAAAATGAAGAAGACAATCAATTGGAGTTATTGAATTTTGATGCGGTTTTAAAAGAGGTTTTGTTTTCGATAAACTCTTTAATTCATAACTCAAAAGCAAGAGTTACTATTGATTTTTCTGAGGTAGAAACGGTTCTCTTTAATAAAACTTCTTTGAAAAGTATTTTTCTGAATTTAATTACAAACTCCATTAAATACTCTAAACCCGGTTCTTTGCCCATTATTAATTTTAATTCACATCGTTTTAACGGAAGTACGCAACTGACCATTACAGACAATGGAATTGGTTTTGATATGGAAAAAGTAAAGGATAAGATTTTTGGATTACATCAAAAATTTAATTCACGCAAAGACAGCAACGGTATCGGTTTGTATTTGGTTTACAATCATGTAACCAATCTTGGCGGGCATATTTGTCTGGAAAGCAAACTTAATGAGGGCGCAAAATTTACAATTACTTTTAAGGATTAAGGTTTTATAAAAAAAACCATTCACAAAACGAATGGCTTTTTTTATAAAACTGATTACCTAATATCAAAATTATCGTATATATTTTGATAAATAGGCATGTAATCTAAAAACTCTTCAGGTTTAGAACAGAATGTTAATAGGTATAAATCTCTTCCTTTTATAAAATAATATTGTAGAATTGTCGCAAAATATCCATTATCCAACATTGTCTTATAAACAATTTCTTGTCCTGTTAAACCATTTTTTAAAACTTTTCGATTTGAAATAATTTCACTGCTAACACCAAATTTTTTATCTATTATTTTTTTTAGCACTTTTGACTTAACATTCTCATAGCCAAGATCTTTAATTACTAAACCAACGTTCTCTATAAAATTATCTTGTAAGGAACTTTTTTCACTCAGCAACATAAATGAATTTTGAAGTGAATCTGTTTTTTTAAGATACCAATTTTCAGGAAACAGCAACGAATATTTTTTCTCACTAATATATAATTTTCTATAAGCCTTTTCAGAATTTTGCTGACTAAACGTAAGTGTAGCGTAAAATAAAAAGCTTATTTGAAAAACGACTTTCATTTTAAATCTAACTTTTTGTTGGCAGTATAATTCCGGTTTGGTCAATTAAATATATCAGTGAAGTCATTGTTGCGGCTCCCAGTTCCAGTTCTCTTTTATTAATGGCATCAAATTTATCGTTTGCTGCATGGTGATAATCGAAGTAACGTTGTGAATCTGGCATTAAACCTGCTTTTACAATCGTTTTAGACGTTAAATGTTCGATATCTGAACCACTATGCCCTTTTACAAAAGTATTAACGTAATAAGGTTCGAATAGAGGGGCAAATCCCTGAATTTTTTTCAGGTTAGCATCATCTGCTTCTATAGAAAAACCTCTTGGTGTAAATCCGCCCGAGTCGCTTTCAAGGGCAAAAATATGATTCTCGTTCTTTTGTTTGGCCACTTCTTCGTATTTCGCGCCGCCTTTTCCGCCGTTTTCTTCATTCATAAACAAAACTACACGAATCGTATTTTTAGGTTTGTAGTTTAAGTTTTTAAGTATGCGAACTACTTCCATACTTTGTACTACTCCTGCTCCATCGTCATGAGATCCGTCGGCGAGATCCCAGGAATCTAAATGTCCGCCCACTACCATTATGTTTTCCGGAGTTACTGTTCCTGTAAGTTCTCCAATTACGTTATGTGACAATACATCTGGCAACGTCTCACAAGATTGTTTAAAATAAAATTTTAATGCCGGATTTACTTTTAAGGATTTACTCAACAATTCAGCTCCGTTTGTACTAATTGCAGCAGCCGGGATATATTTTTCTTTTGGTAAATCACCATAAGTTTGATTTCCTGCATGCGGGAAATCGTCTAAACGTAAATTTAGTGAACGAACAATTGCTCCTACAGCTCCTAATTGCGCAGCTTCTTTTGCTCCTATTCTTCTTTGATCTCCTGCTGCTGAATAAGCATCAAAAGTTCCCACATTTTCAGGGTTCATTGGTCTATTAAAAAATACAATTTTACCTTTTACTTTATCTCCTAAAGCCCTTAATTCATCTATACTTTTTACCTCAACAATTTCTGCTGTAATACCTGTTTTTGGAGTGGCAACTGAAGCTCCCAAAGCACAAATTGGCACGTTGGTTTTTATTTTTCCATCTAAAATATAAGCTGTTTCTTTTTCGCCACGAACCCAATGCGGAACCATAACTTCCTGTAAATACACTTTATCAAGCCCTAATGTCTCAAGTTGTCTTTTTGTATACTCTACTGCTTCTTCGGCACCTTTAGAACCTGACAAACGGCTTCCGATATCGTTAGACAAATATTCTAACCAAGTATAACATTTAGCTTCTGTTAAAGCTTTTTTATAGAATAATTTAATATTCTTTTCATCATTTGACTGTGCAAAAGATGTCAATCCGTTTAAAACCAAAGCAGTTAAAAGAATCGTTTTTTTCATAGGGTTCATGCGTTTTTGGGTTGTTACACAAAGGAACAAAATTCTTTACAACTGCCGGAGTTTCTCCTGAACTATTCACATAAAAAAAACTCTAATTACAAACCTTTCAGTTTACAACTAGAGTTTTTATGGTATTAATAAAATAAAACTATTTTACTTCTATAATCTTATTTTTTGTTCCAATTCCGTTCTCATTAAAAGCTTCGATTGTAAAGTAATACTTTGTTCCTTTATCTAAGCCTCTAAAATCATACGAACTATCGCCGTACACCATGATACTGTTGTATAGTTTATCAGGTGAAATTCCGTAATAGATATTGTAACCAATGGCATCAGCTTGCTTTTTCCATGAGACCATAGCGTTTCTTGAATCTGTTTTATTTCGATCGACTTTAAGCGAATTAACCGCTTTTGGTTTTTCTAATAATCCATTACCGAATACTCTGAAATCTGAAATCGCAAACAATCCCGATGCATTGTGAATGTTTTCCATTTTGATGTATCGTGCTTTTATTGATTTTGTCAACTCAACATAGTCATGAGGAACATCTTTATCATTCTTGGATTTATCTACAACTAAAGTCCAGTTTTTAGCATCATCTGACATAAAGATTTTATATTGATAATAAATATCCATCGCCTTGTTGTATTGTGTTGCTTTATGATCTGCATAATTAATTTGCAATGCTTTAATTTCCATTTGTCTGCCTAAATCCATTTGAAGCCATTCGCCCGGATCACCCGTTTTAGCAGACCAATACGTTTGAATATCTTCATCTGTCAGGTTGTTAGGCCCATAACAAAACTTCTCAAATACTTTTTTGCCACCTGTATCCACTCTATGCGTCTGAACTTCCATACATTCTTCTGAAGAAGATACGGTTACCGGTTTTTTATACGAAAGTAACATCCATCCTGATGAAGCTCCTTTTGTCTGATCGCGTTCTTGTGTTGGCAACTCAATAGGGAAATCGCCGTAAGAAGTGATAGAATACATGACTTCATCTTTGTCAAATCCGGCCGGAAACATATCGATACGACGCTCGAAACGATCTTTAATCGAAATTTTACACGTTCCGGTATTCCAGTAATTGCCGTAATTATCCGCAAAAGTATTTCCGTGTCCTGCTCCAATTACAAATCCTCCCGGTTTATACGACATCGGGTTGTGTTTTTGATACTCAAAAGGCCCTAACGGACTATTACCTACATGAACCCCGTTTGCATATCCTTTAAATTCAGTAGCCGGAGCACCATATTGCATATAATATTTTCCGTTGTGTTTGGTCATCCAGGCACCTTCTATAAAATCACCCCAAGGTGCTGGTTCCATATCATTATTAGGTCCAAAACGTTCCCAACCGTGATTTTTAGGATCAAGACCTACTACTTCTTTAATTTGTCCGTATGGTCGTTGAATATCTTCTACTTCAGTTGCTGCATATAATTGTGCATAATCGGCCTGATTTCCTACCGGCAACCAGGTTTTATAATCTACTTCGGTTCCTACAAGAGGTAATTTTCCGCTTGAACCATAATACATATAGACTTTTTTATCCTCATCCTGAAAAATAGCAGGATCCCAGGTTGGTAACATTGCTTTGTCTACATGACGTAACCATCTTCCTGATTTAGGATCGGCAGTTTTCCAAACCGGATGATCTTTTTTCCAGGTAGAACCTACATAAAATAAAGTATCATTTACAACCCATGCAGCAGGTGCACATTGATCATCGTCGCCCGGTTGTCTTTGAAAACTTCCGTAAACGAAATTCCAGTCAGACATATCCTTACTCCAGAAAAATCCCGCCTGATTGGTCGCAAATAAATAATATTCGCCTTTGTAAGTAATAATTACCGGATCGGCACTTGAACGGCGAGATTCAGGGATTCCGTTGTGATTATGAGTTGTGTAATTGTATCCAATATTAATTGGATTACAATAGGTCGATGCAGGTTTATTAGGATCAAACCATTCTGTTTTACCAGAAATACTGGATTTTTGTGCTGAGATAGTGATATTAAATCCGATCAAAAGCAACAAAAGCGATATAGACGATACTTTATACATTTCTTTTATTTTTTGTTTTTAAAATCAGGTAATCAGAGTTTAAAAGCTATTCTTTATTCTTTATTCTTTATT
>NZ_JADKPQ010000031.1:0-53500 GCF_015350725.1 Flavobacterium sp. CSZ | reverse complement strand
AGTTTTTACCCAAAGTGCGCTAAGATTTTCACCTGACGTTATGCTGAGAAAACGCAAAGTTCGCAAAGCTTTACGATAAAAAGCTTTGCGAACTTTGTGTTTTTTACTTTGCGATCTTTGCGGTTAATTTTTTTTTCGCTTAAATCTGGTTCCGAAAAAAAACTATTGATGAAACACCGAAACCGCAGGGAAATAATATCCTGAATAATTTACCGATGCTATTTTAACTCCTGAATCGGCGTTGAATAAATAAAGATTATTAATAGAGAAATTAACCCCAAAACCTTCATTTAATGTATTCAGTACCAAAGTGTTTTTCTTTCGATCATAACCAATTCCTGCACCATATAAGATATTTGAATTTGTTAAACTAATAAAAGGTTCCGCCAAGGACTCCGGAGTTCCTGTGTATTTATAAACTTCTTTACCACCGCTAAAACTTCCGTTTTTAGCAATAAAAATATCATTTTTAGCCGCTGTAATAGATCCCGGATGCCATGCTCCCCAGCTTCCGTAAGCCTGAAAACCTAATGCGATTTCTTTTACTTCAAGCGTATTCGAATCTATACTTATAAGTTTTTTACCTCCTGCTGCCCATACTTTTTTATCATCGGTAACTGCAAATCCTAAAACCATACCCGGAATAGTTTTTTCGATAGCCAATGTCGAAGCATTAATAACAATCACTCCTTTTGAAGCAGACAATGCAAAAATATAACCGTTAGACTTAACGATATCTCCTACCTGACCGGTAATACCATCGATTTGCCCATTTACCTCCATAGTATTAAGATTAAGCTTAAATATCCCTTTACTCGAAGTCAAAAGAGCTTGATTTTCATCAATACCTACTACTGCACGCCAGTCGTTTCCGCCTTTAGCCACGATTCTTTTTTCTTCTTTAAGAGAATAAGCATCAGCAACTACAACTGGTCCGCCAACTTTAGAAACTAAAAATAGTTTTTTATTGATGATCGTTCCAAATTCTAATGTAGACGTTGCCGGTTTTAGATCCTTATCCGGATTTACTTTTACAAAAACACTGTCTTCCACGGCTTTTGTATCATATCTGTAAAACCCTACCGTTCCTGTTCCGTGACCAAACCATCCTTCGTTGATCATAAAGAAACCGTTTTCATATGCTCCCCATGCATGAATATTATAAGTTAGAGAAACGTTTCCGCCATCATTTTTGGCTGTCATTGTAATTTTAAAATCGCCTCTTGCTTCCGGTTTAAAGATATAAGTAGAATCAGATCCTACTACTTTTCCGTCTACGGCCCATTCAAAAGAAACATTCTTTCTATCGGCTAATTTTGAGCTTAATTGCAGCGTTTTTCCAATGGTCAAAGTATCTTTTAACTGCTGTTCGCCTTTTATTACAGGTGGAGCTGTAAAATCATCATCATTATTACACGAAATTGTCAGCAGCATCAAAGAGACGATTGCAATTAATGGTTTGGAAAAAAATTGGTTTTTCATTATTAAATATTTAAAAAATTATATTACTTAAATCTTTAAATCGAAATACAATTTACCTGGACAAAAGCGGTATAAGCACTTTTGCAAAAGCAAACATCTTGTACAACGATACGTTTTAATGATTTTTTTAATGAAGAAAAACAATGAATCGCATAGAAAAACATCTCGAAGAAAATTGTTTTGACGATATCATATTTGCAGAAAAAAAAACTCATAAACTCTATTTTTGGCTTACGAGAATAGAATAACGAAACAATACATGATCACACAAAGTGAAAAGTATTGTTCTTAATTCAAGCTTCAATCCCCGAAAGCTATTTATTACTATAAAAATGGCAGGTCTTCTGACTTGCTCCCTACACCCAGCCTTCCCTTTCAAAATGAAAAGTGACGTATTAAAGGGTTTCAGTTAATGAGCTTACAGCTGCGGGACAGTTTTGGATTTTCACCAAATTCCCTTTTAATGTCAATATTGCATCAATATGACAACCATTTTCTGTTCTAAAATTTGAGCTGCAAAACTAGTGTTTTCTTTCGTAACAAAGCAACAGTCCTTTATTTTAAAGGCTTTGACCATTGCTGCAAACTATAATTTATTTCGATTTACAAAGCTTTGACTTACCGAATAAATGTTAAATCAACAAATAAACATCATTTGTTAAAAAAGTATCAAATAAATAAAAAATTATCTTTTATATTCGTGAAAAAATATTTAATACTCTTAATTGTCATCAAGTATATAAATTAGTTTATGAGCAAAACTTCTACAAAAGGCATCTGGAAAGTAATTTCGGCCTCATCAATGGGTACTATGATTGAATGGTATGATTTCTATATTTTTGGGAGTTTGGCCGTTGTAATTTCAACTAAATTCTTTCCGAGTGATAATCCAACCGCTGCCTTCTTATCGACTTTGGCCACTTTTGCTGCCGGATTTGTCGTAAGACCTTTTGGCGCTTTATTTTTTGGAAGACTCGGAGATATTATTGGCCGAAAATATACTTTTATGGCTACCTTATTATTAATGGGGGGTTCTACTTTTTTAATAGGCTGTATCCCGAGTTATGAAACGATTGGTTTTATGGCTCCATTATTAGTATTGATTCTGCGTTTATTACAAGGATTAGCGCTTGGTGGAGAATATGGAGGCGCAGCGACTTATGTTGCCGAACATGCTCCTGTGGGACAAAAAGGATATTGGACTTCCTGGATTCAAACTACAGCTACAGTTGGTTTATTTATTTCGTTAATGGTTATTCTGGCGACCAAAAATGTACTTTCGTCTGAAGATTTTGATTCCTGGGGATGGCGGGTTCCGTTCTGGGTTTCGATTGTTATGGTGGGTGTTTCTTATTTAATTCGTAAAAACATGGATGAATCTCCTGTTTTTGCCAAAGCTAAAAAAGAAGGTACAACCAGTACAAATCCTCTAAAAGAAAGTTTCGGAAACCGATACAACCTGAAATTCGTGTTACTCGCATTATTTGGGGCCACAATGGGACAAGGTGTTGTTTGGTACACCGGTCAGTTTTACGCTATGAGTTTTATGAAAACCGTAATGAATATCGATTCGTCGCAAGTTGATGGACTATTAGGAATTGCATTATTATTAGGTACTCCATTTTTTATTTTCTTTGGATGGCTGAGCGACAAAATAGGACGAAAATATATTATGATGGGCGGAATGCTTCTTGCGATTTTGTTCTACAGGCCTATTTACAAAATGATGTACAATACTACAGATGTAAACTACAAAACAGAACTTACTCAGGCCACAAAAGAAACAATCGAGGTTAATAAAGACAACGATTCTATTTATACTACACACAAAGAATATAGTGATGGAACTTCTTTCTTAGAGAAAAAGACGCATTTTTCAGGCAAAAAAGAAGCTCATATTACTACTTCGATTACGATCAATTCAAGCGATGAGTGGACTTTAATTTTCTTAGTTTTCATTCAGGTCTTATTTGTTACGATGGTATACGGACCTATTGCGGCATTTTTAGTCGAAATGTTTCCAACAAAAATCAGATACACGTCAATGTCTTTGCCTTATCATGTTGGTAATGGTATTTTTGGAGGTCTGCTTCCTGCTATTTCGACATATTTTGTAACTCATGCTAAAGGAGCCGGAAAACCGGACTTTTATCTCGACGGACTTTGGTATCCTATTATTATAGCTTCAGTCTGTTTTGTAATTGGAATGATTTACATCGATAATAAAAATAAAACCAATCACCTTTAATATTATAACTATGAATACTATCAAACAAATTTTAGGTGTTTTGTGGATTATCCTTGCAGTTGCAGCGGCATATTTTTGCATATTCGAATTTGGCTTACCCAAACTCTTGTCTGACCAACAAGATGATTTAGTATTTGGAATCATCATCCTTTTTATTCTTACTCCTCTCATTGTTTTAGGATTGGGAACTTTTGGCTATTTTGCCGTAATTGGAGAATACAACAAAGAGAAGTAATACAAAATTACATGAGAAAAGGGCTGTCTATTAATATAGAGCAGCCCTTTTTCATTACTAACCAAACCAAAAATTTTAATCTGTTAGAGATATATTTTAAACCTTTATTTTTTAACAAACTTCATTACTTGCGTTTTACCGCTTTCATCCAAGGCTTTTACAATATATAAACCCGTTTGTAATTCGCTTACGCCAAATTGAAAATCAACGTTTCTATTTGAAGCGAAACTTTTAACCAATTGTCCGGAAATTGAATAAACCTGAACTTTTGTAACAGCAGTATTTAAAGTAAAATAGTCTGAAACCGGATTTGGGAATAAATTCACCGCATTTCCTTTTTCAAAATCTTCAATGGCTAAATTCGCTGTTTTGTTGCCATAAATTCTATATTCTCCAGCAGGTAAATTTATTGGTGCATTTATATCCGCAACATTTATAGTCGTATTATCCATTAAATTATACCACGTTCCTGCATACGGAAAACCTGTTGAAACATTTTGTGCTGTAACATCAAAATTGGCCAGAATTAAAACATCTTTTAATTGTGCCGAAGCCAAACTGGCATTGGTTATTTTAATATTTAATGTTAACGAATTAGAATTTGGAATTGTAGAAGTTCCTAAAAATACAGGTTCTGTTTTTTTAAGCGTGATCATTTTAGCCCAATCGTTATAAATTTTATTACGATTTGAATTTCCTAACCAATTGTTTACCCATTGAGGCTGTGGTTTAGTATCTAATTTACAATCTCCTGAAATGGCATCTGAATCTGTATTTACAGAATTATTATTGCAGGTAAAAATTGAATTTTCCCAACCTAATTCCCCAAAATGCCAAATCATTTTTGGCCCCGGAACCAACAATGAAACAGCTCCAATTGCCGACATTCTGGATAAAGCGGTATCTAAAGTTTTCACATTATAAGTCCCGCCTGAAGCACCATATTGTAGATTTTTATACATCAAACGTTCTTCGTCATGACTTTCTGCATAACCTATTAAACGATTTGCGACAAACCCACGATTTGCACTTGACATTTTCGAGATATTACTTTCAGTCGCATATCCCATAGACAATTGATTATACTCTTTTGTCATTTTTCCCCACATCATAATTCCTTTACTTGGCGTTTCAGAAATTTTATAATCTGCCCATTGTTTTTCTTCGGTTTCGGTTCCCAAATGTTCAAAAATGGTGTAATGTGTCGGGTCTAAACTCCATGAATAATCAGCATATTTCTTTAATATATCTACCCTATCCTGCTGATAAGCATTGGTACAGGCTTCATCTGCGGCAGTACAAGCTTGTGTAAAACCTTTCGTTAAATCCCAACGGAAACCATCAATTTTATATTCCTGAATCCATTGTTTAATTACACGTTCTACATAATATTGTGTTTTTACCGATTGATGATTAAAATCTTCTCCAACACTAAAAGTATGTTTGGCTACTGTATTAAAATAAGGATTTTCAGCTGTTGGCGCTCCAAATCCATCACCATCAGGATCGTTCATCCACATTCTCACCATCGGATTTCTGCCAAAAGCATGATTCAATGCAACATCCAGAATAACCGCAATTCCGTTTTGATGACAAACATCAATCAGTTCTTTTAATTTATCTGATGTTCCATAAAATTTATCCAATGCCATGTGGAATGACGTATTGTAACCCCAGCTCTCATTGCCTTCAAATTCCATTACCGGCATTAATTCGATAGCATTTATTTTTAATAATTTAAAATATTCTATCTTATCTATTAAACTTTGATAACTTTTACCCGAATCAAAATCACGAACTAAAACCTCGTAAATTACCAATTTTTCCTTTTCAGGTTTTGTGAAATTAGTTATTTGCCAGTTATATGGCGTTTGTCCCGTTTTAAGAACTGTAACTTCAAAATTTTGTCCTGTTGGATAAACTGGCATATTTGGATAAGAAGCTTCAGGAATAGAAGGGTCATCGTAAGGAGATAATACCAAAGTTGAATACGGATCAGCCGTTTTTACCAAGGAAGGCGAGTTTGCAATTGGATTAGTTTTTACCACCCAATATTGATACGTATTATTTACACCGGAAACTAATCCGTTTAATTCTAACCAAAATTTTCCGGAAACAGGATCTTTTTTCATGGCATACGCCGATGAAGGCTGCCAATTATTAAAACTTCCGGCAACGTAAACAAAATCTTTTAAAGGTGCATCCAGAACCAAAGTCGCTCTTGTAGCATCGGCCGCATTATAATTAATTCCATCTACTAAACCTGTTGGCATTGCCTGCGAAACCGTATTTGGGTTTGCTATTACCGAAAATTTCTTTACAATTGTAGTTCCTGCCTGAGTAACAGTCAGCTCGTAACTCTGATTATTTGTAACACCAATATGAGAATAAGAATAGCTCACGGTACTTGTATTTGTATTAATAACGGTTCCGTTAGCTTTTAAGGAATAACTTGCCACACCATTTGTATTTGTCGCAGCAATATTAAAATTATATCCCGATGCTATAATTGAAGCACTATTTTCTACCGGAGAAGTCAATGAAACCTGAAAAGAACCAACTTCGATTAAAATATCCTGTGATTGTTTAGTACCTGTTCCGTCTTTAGCTTTAACAAGAAAACCTATTTTCCCAATTCCGTTTCTATTAAAATATACCGATGGTGTAAATGTTTTTGTATAAGTATCGGTTGCGGAATTATAAGTAAACTTACTTGCTTCATTTGATGCAGTCCAGGGTCCGTTAGAAGGAGAATCCATTTGAGTGGTATCATTTACATCATAAGACCACGACCAAAGATATAATGCATTCCCAATAACTCCCCAGGTACTTTCATCAATACTTGTACCATTAATAGTAATGGTAATTGGTGTCGTATCTTCAAAAGTTGAAGGGCTAATGGAGTAAGTTGCCATTTGTTTTTGTGCAAAAGCAACTACTGCCATCAATAAAAATATTGATAGTAAAGTTTTTTTCATAATGTGGTTGGTTAGTTAGTTTATAAAAAAAGGCTATCATAGAGACAGCCTTTCTTTTAATTATAACAAAACGTTAGTTTTTTGTAATGGTGTATTTTTTTGCAACAAAATCAACAATGATTGTATAGTTTCCTGCAACAGTAACTGGAATGTTAGCACCTCCGGCTTCTAATGTTAAATCATTACCATTATCACCATAGTTAGTGTCCCATTTATCGTCAAGTCTAAATTTGTAATCTCCAACTTTCAACGGTCCAGTGTACGAATATGTTTTAGTTGCTAAATCATACTCTAAATTAGTATCCGGATCATCCCATCCATTAGGAGTTGCAGAACCAATAAGTCCCCAGTTGTCCCATGCAGAATATGACGTAATAGCTAATTTAATAACATTTGAGTACTGAGCAATGCCTCGCGCACCAACATACGACTTAACACGAATGTCTGCATCTTGAGATTGAAAAGCCGTTAATCCGGCATTTACCGCTGCTGCATTAAGTTCTCCGCTTGTTACGACTACTTTATTTGTTGTAGTTACAGAAACGACAACCACATCTTTGAAGTCTGTTCCTGATTTTGCCATTTCAACCTGATAAGTTACCGGTGTCGACTCACCTGCATATTGTGCAGCATCCCATGTAAAAGTTGCAGCTACTTTGTTAGGTTCTGCTTTATCAAGAACATAAACTGATCCTTCAGCAGGAACTGCTAATACAGCCGCTTTTGTTGGCGTAACTACAGTTAGATCATCATCTGAATCACAAGCTGTAGCTGATATAAATAACAGTGCAAATGCACTTAGTTTTAATATATTTTTCATATTTCTCGTATTAAGATGAATAACCTGGATTTTGTGTTAACTGTGGATTTGCCTGTAACGCAGTTGTAGGGATTGGGTACAAGTTGTAAGTTTCAGGAATTGCAACTCCATCTTTTACTCCACCTTTCCAAGGCCATAGGTAAGATCCTCCAGTAAATTTTCCAAATCGAATTAAATCCTGTCTTCTGTGTCCTTCAAGATTTAATTCTCTACCTCTTTCTTTCAAAATAAAATCAAGATTTAATTCTCCCGCATTTATTTCTCCCGCATGCGATCTTGTTCTTACTTTATTTACATATTCTAAAGCTAATCCAGCAGAACCTCCACTTGCTCCTCTTAAAACACATTCAGCATACATTAAGTAAGCATCAGACAATCTAAATAAAGGAAAATCTGTGTTTGCAAAACTTGTTGCATTTGTAGGTCCTACAAAGTTTTTGTTTGTGAATTTTACACTAGGATATCCGTCAGTCCATTTTTTATAATCATTCATCTCATAAGAATGTCCTGTAGTAAAGAATAATTTTGCTCTGTCATCTGGAGAATCAACTAAGTTTCCGTTATTAAATAATCCGTACCATGCTTTAGTAGCTCTGTGACCAGTCCAAGCATCAATAGCACCATAATTATTAGGATTCATTGTTTCTGTACTAAGGTTTCCGTTAATGATATAAGTTGTATTACCATAACCCTGACTCACTACAGCATCTGCAATTAAAAAATAGATAATTTCCGGCGAAGTATTATTATCTCCTGAAAACACACTTCCAAAATTTGGCGCAAGAGTATAACCACCTTCATCGATTACTTTTTTAGAGTATAATAAAGCATCATCATATCTTTGAGTTCCTGTATACACTTCTGCATTTAGGTATAATTTTGCCAAAAGCATTCTTACTACATTTTTATCTGCTTTACCGTAAGATTTTGTTGCTGTAATAGTACCTTCAACCTCTTTTAATTCAGATTCTAAAAAGGCAAAAAGCTCTTTTCTTGTTGATTCTTTTTTTGGAGTCGTTGTATTAATATCAGCTTCGGTTGTAATAGCTCCTTTACCAAAACAATCTATAAGATAGTAATAAGCTAATCCTCTTAAAAAACGCAATTCTGCAATATGATTTTCTCTGTTTGGAACATCTACTTTCGTCGTTTTTAAAATCTGAATTAAATTACTTGACTGAGATATCGTGTAATAAGCTCTGTCGTATAAATATCTAAAGAATTTATTATTTGCATTCCACCCACTTGTTGTAGTTAACTGATCTAAACCATCATCTCCCCAACGGTTTTTCATACCATCTGCAGAGAAATCCTGTAAGTTGATGATACTTCTTAAAAAAGCAGCTTCTCCAGCATCTTTTGTAGTAACATCTGTAGAACTTGGACCATCAGGACCTGAAAGAGCAAAAGTTCCGTAAATTTTAGAAACTAAACCGTCTACAGCATTTGGATCCTGCTCTAAAAGCTTATCCAAAGTCAATTCTACTTTTGGTTCTGTATTTAAGTCATCTACACAAGCAGTGAATAAGAATAGAACCAAAGCAGCTCCTATAATCTTAAATTTAAATTGATTCATCTTTATATTTTTTTATTAAAAGTCTAAATTCAGACCAAAACTGAAAGTTCTTGATCTTGGATAGAAATTATTATCAATTGCATTGAAATTCTCCGGATCAACCCCTGTATAATTGGTTACAATAAATACATTATTAGCTGAAGCATACAATCTTAAAGTAGCACCTTTAATTGCTTTGTCAAAATTATATCCAAGAGTTATGTTCTGACAACGTAAAAAGCTTGCATCTTCTAAGTAATAATCAGAAAATGGAACGTTTCCGTTTATAGTTTGAAAATCAAATTCAGTATTCAAAACATTCGTTAAACTAGTTGAATTTGCAGGCAATGCTTTATCAATAAATCCAGACTGAAGTTTTCTTGCATTGTATACTTTCCCTCCTATTTGACCATTGAAAGTTGTTGATAAATCAAACTGTTTGTACGAAGCTGTTAATCCTAAACCATACGTCCAGTTTGGTCTTAAAGCCACATAATATCTGTCACCATCATCGATAACACCATCTCCGTTTTTGTCAACAAAAGCATTTTCTACCGGTTTGTTGTTTGAATCATAAACTTGTTGAAATACCCAAGCCGAGTAAGGTTGTTGACCAACAGTATTGTAAGCAATCTTTTGTCCTGTTCCTACCGGAATGTTCGATGCGTTATCTACGTTTGTCGTTCTGTTATTCAAATCTGTAATTTTACCAATGTTATAAGCAATGTTTCCATTTACAGCTAAATTGAAATCATCACTATTGATCACTTTTACATTTAAGTTTCCTTCAACACCTTTATTTTTCATGTCTCCAACATTAGCAACAAACTCATTTGTTAAAGCTTGTCCAGGAGCCGCTGAAACTACAGAAAGCAAATCTTTTGTATATTTTTGATACGCATCGATACTACCTGTAACAATACTTTTTTCAAAAAGATCAAAATCAATACCTACGTTATATGTAGTTGTTTTTTCCCATGTTAAATCCTCATTATAAGGTTTAGCATAATAACCATTTACTCCAGGAATATAAGTACTTGAGGTACCAGTTGGCGCAAATAATGCACTGTAAGGATAAGAACCTGCAACACCCGTTATATCTTGTTGTCCTGTAATACCGTAACCTAATCTTAATTTTAAGTCTTTAAAGGTTTTAGAATCTTTTAAGAATGATTCGTCTTTCATTCTCCATGCAACACCTGCTGCAGGGAAATAACCCCATCTTTTATCTTCTTTAAATAAAGAAGATCCATCTGCTCTTAAAGTAAACGTAAATAAGTATTTGTCTACTAAATCAAAATTTGCTCTTCCAAAAAACGATTGTAAGTTTCTCTCGTTATAGTATCTGTTATTAGCATTATTCGCTGGGTTTGGAGTTAATTCTCTTAAACCGTTTACAGTACTATACCTGTAATTTTCCTTAGTTCCGTCAGTTTTAAAGTTTTGATAAGAATAACCTGCCTGAGCATCTACTCTGGTTACAAATCCTGTTAAACTTTTGTTGTATACAAAATAAGCATCTAATGTTTTATTTGTAACGGTTTGATCTTCGGCATAATTTAAACCTGGATTAAACACATACGTTGGAGGAGTTGTTCCGGCAGAGTTGTCTAATTGATAAGTCTGAAGAGCATTCTCTGAATATGATTCTCTAATTTTTGATTTAGATGCTTCGATACCACCATTAACAACAGCTCTTAAAGCTTCGAAAAATGGCATTTTATAATCTAATTCAATGTTTCCTAATAATTTCTGAACTTCCTCCGGACGAGATCTTTGATTCAAGATTGCCAATGGATTTTGCGCTCCATTAATAGATTTATTAGTATTAAGCAACTGATAGTATCCTCCAAAAATATTATTTGGTGAATTAGGATCAGCATAAGCTGGTTTAGTAGGATCCATTCCTAAAGCACTACCAATAACAGCATCAGCATCTATAGCATTCTTTTTAACAGAGATACCTTTAGCATTAACATCAATTTTTAAATGATTATCTAATAAAACTGGTGAAAGTTTAATAGATCCTGTATATCTTTCAAGATCATTTGTTCTTACAACACCTTCATTTTTAGCATAACCAACAGAAGCTCTAAATGGAATTTTACCAAATAAATTCGCTCTTGCACTAAAGTTATTGTCACTAGAGAAAGATGTTCTGTAAATTAAATCCTGCCAGTCTGTATTGTATAATTTTCTTCCTTCTATTTGAGGAGTTGCCGGATTATCAACCGCACCACTACCATCAGGAACACCTAATAAATTAGTGTAATCAGGGTGATACTTTTGCATGAAAGAAGTAAATTGAGTTCCAGTCATCATATCAACAGGATTATTTACTTTACCAACAGTTATATTAGATGAAAAAGTAAATTTTGGAGCACCACTAACACCTTTTTTAGTAGTAACAATGATCACACCATTAGAAGCTCTTGAACCATAAATAGCGGTAGCAGATGCATCTTTTAATATTGTAAACGAATCAATATCATTAGGATTTATCAAGGTTAATGGATTAGAGATTCCTGCCGGATTTGTATTATCAATTGGCACACCATCTATAATAATCAAAGGATTGTTATTACCAGATAATGAACTTCCTCCTCTAATTCTAATATTTGGGTTTGCATCTGGCATACCACCATCTGTAGTAATTCTAACACCAGAAGCTCTACCTACAAGTAATTGATCTGCAGAACCAACCGGTCCTTTATTAAGCTGATTGGCTGATAAAACAGTTACCGCACCTGTCGCGTCTTTTTTCTTAACAGTACCGTAACCTACTTGTACCACAACTTCTTTAAGCTGATTGGTATCTTCCTCTAAAGAAATCGATATAGTTTGCTGACCATTAAAAGTTACAGTTGACGTTTTATATCCAATAAATGAAACCAAAATTTTGTCTCCATTTTTTAAATTAGATAACTGAAATTTACCGTCAAAATCTGTCGATGCACCGCCTGGAGCACCTTGTACATTTACGTTTACTCCCGGGATTGGTTGCCCCGTTGCCAGATCGGCAACTGTTCCTGTCAAGGTACTTTGAGCTAGTACACTAAACGGTAACAGTAGGAATAAAAATAACAACTTTTTGTAAATTGTTTTCATACTTTTTGTTTAAATTAGTTTGAGTTTTTGATTGTTAGTTAAGTTTTTAATTTTACTTCGAATTTCAAAATTATGAATTTATTAACGTGCTCGACCAGAGACCTTTTTTATTGAGTTACGAAAACGTGATAGTGTTGAAAACTTTCTATTTTTTGTAATCTTTTCAGTCAAAAAATGTCAAATCAAAAAATAAAAGATACCTTTATTAATAATTAGATTTTTTTCAACAAATCCTATGAAACGTAAAATAACCCTAAAACAGATTGCAAAGGAGCTCGACGTTTCTATTTCAACTGTCTCAAAATCACTCAGAAACAGTCTTGAAATAGGAGAAGAAACACGTCTAAAAGTTCAGGCTTTTGCAAAGTTTTACAACTATAAACCCAACAACATTGCCCTTAGTCTAAAAAACCGAAAAACCAAAAGTATTGGTATTATCATTCCGGAAATTGTACATTACTTTTTCTCTACAGTAATCAACGGAATTGAACAAGTGGCAAACGAAAATGGCTACAGTGTTGTCATATGCTTATCTGATGATTCTTTCGATAAAGAAGTCTTAAATATGGAGATGCTGGCCAACGGAAGTATCGATGGTTTTATCATGTCTCTTTCTAAAGAAACCCAATACAAAGGTGACTTTCACCACATTACAGAAGTTATCAATCAGGGAATGCCTGTTGTAATGTTCGACCGTGTGACCAATGATATTTTATGCGATAAAGTAATTATTGACGATAAAGCAGCCGCTTACGAAGCTGTTCAGAGTCTGATTGATAATGGCCGAAAAAAGATTGCCCTTGTAACTACTGTTGATTATGTAAGTGTTGGAAAATTAAGAACTGATGGTTACGAAAAAGCACTTCTGGACAACGGATTACCATTTAATGAAGATTTAATAATAAAAATCGAGGATGTCGATACTTGCGAAATCACCATCAGCCAGCTTTTACACGACAGGGCTTTTGATGCTGTTTTTGCCGTAAACGAGCTTTTTGCCGTAACAATCATTAAAACAGCGAACAAAATGGGACTTAAAGTTCCGGAAGATCTTGCCGTAATCGCTTTTACCGACGGAATTATTTCTAAATACTCTACTCCCACTATTACAACTGTAAGCCAAAGTGGTGAAAAAATGGGTAATAAAGCAGCTAAAATGCTGATCGAAAGACTAGAAGCCAATCATGATGACGACGATGAAGAAAACGAAAATTACACCACAGAAGTAATAGAAACGCACCTAATACAAAGAGAATCTACTGACTAATTTTCTTAAAATCAACACATTCTAAAGCCATAAATGTTATTTATGTTTTTTTTATGATTTGAATTAAAAAAATAATTAATACTTTTACGCCTGCTCAAAGCTTTTACTTTTACTTCGAAACCATAAGTAAGTTTTGATAAGCAAAGCGCTTATCGTCTAATTAATTTTTTAATTACGATAATGGAAAAGCGTAAATTAAGTTTCTGGGAAATTTGGAACATGAGTTTCGGATTCCTGGGAATACAAATGGGGTTTGCTCTTCAGAATGCAAATGCCAGCAGAATTCTTCAAATTTTTGGTGCCGACGTACATGAATTATCATGGTTTTGGATTATTGCTCCCCTTATGGGATTAATAGTGCAGCCTGTTATTGGTCATTACAGTGACAAAACCTGGGGACGATTCGGAAGACGAAAGCCATTTTTTCTTGTAGGTGCCATTCTAGCTTCGGTAGGATTAATTTTAATGCCACAAGCTAATATTTTCATTTCAGTTTTACCTGCCTTATGGGTTGGAGCCGGAATGTTAATGATCATGGATGCTTCTTTCAACATTGCCATGGAGCCTTTTCGTGCTTTGGTTGGTGATAATTTAAGAACAGATCAACGCACTGCCGGTTTCAGTATTCAAACTTCATTAATTGGTTTTGGAGCCGTAATTGGTTCAGCATTACCTTATGTTTTAACCAAGTATTTTCATGTTTCAAACAGCACAGTTCCAGGAAGTGTACCATTAAATTTAACTCTTTCTTTTATTATTGGAGCTGCCGTTTTAATTGGTTCAATTCTGGTAACACTTTTTACAACAAAAGAATATTCACCAGAAGAATTAGCCAATTTTGAAGATCCTCAAAGTGAAGTAGATATTCCTTCTGAAGAAAAATCAAAACTTTCAGATATTTTTACCGACTTTGCAAAAATGCCAACAACAATGCGCCAGTTGAGTTGGGTGCAGTTTTTCTCCTGGTTCGGATTATTTGGTATGTGGGTTTTTACCACTCCCGCCATTGCACATCACATTTACGGATTACCATTAAGCGACACTTCAAGCCAGCAATATCAGAATGCCGGAGATTGGGTGGGGATTTTGTTTGGAGTTTACAACTTAGTTTCTGCTATTATCGCACTGTTTTTCCTGCCTTATATCGCTAAAAAAATCGGACGTAAATCAACTCATGCCGTTTCATTAATCATTGGAGGAATCGGATTAATTTCGATCTATTTTATGCCAAATGAAAACTGGGTGGTATTACCAATGATTTTAGTTGGAGTTGCCTGGGCTAGTATTCTGGCAATGCCATATGCAATTCTTGCAGGATCTATTGCTCCTAAAAAAATGGGCGTTTACATGGGGATTTTCAATTTTTTCGTTGTTATTCCTCAAATTGTAAATGCACTTATTGGAGGTCCAATTGTAAAATACCTTTACAACGGTGATGCTATTTACGCCTTAATTACAAGCGGAGTAAGCTTTTTAATCGCTGCCCTTTTAGTCTACAAAGTAAAAGATGTAGACGACACTATTCAAAAATCATAAAGAACAATTTCTAATATAATGAGCAAAAAAGCATTCATATTCGACCTTGACGGCGTAATTGTCGATACCGCTAAATATCACTTTTTAGCATGGCAGAAAATAGCCCAATCATTAAACATAAATTTTACACATGAAGACAATGAGCTTCTAAAAGGTGTAAGTAGAGTTCGTTCGTTGGATATTATACTTGGATTAGGAAATGTTCAGGCTTCGCAGGAAGACAAAGACAAATGGCTGATTCAAAAAAATGAAGATTATTTATCTTATTTAGTTGACATGGACGAAAGCGAGATTCTTCCGGGAGTTTTTAAAATTCTGCAACTATTAAAAGAAAAAAATCAGGGAATTGCTTTGGGATCTGCGAGTAAAAATGCCAGACCAATCCTTGAAAAAACCGGAATTCTTTCCTACTTCGATGTTATTGTTGACGGAAACGACGTTACCAATGCCAAACCAGATCCGGAAGTTTTCCTGAAAGCGGCTCAATTATTACATATTGATCCAAAAGATGCCATTGTATTCGAAGATTCTGTTGCAGGAATCCAGGCGGCAAACATTGGCGGAATGGTAAGTGTGGGAATTGGCGAGGAAACAATTCTACATGAGGCTCAATACATTTTTAAAGATTTTACCGAAATAAACACAACGTTTATTGAGAAACTAATCGGTTAGTGAAGAATGTGGCAATGTGTCAATTTGATAATTAGAAAATGACTAATTACCGCGTTTCAGTAAACCATTAGATATTTTAAAGATATAAATCATCTAATTAAAAAAGTAAAATAGTAAAACAACGAGCAATTAATCAGATAAATCAAAAAAGCCTAAAAAGGGAATTATCTAATTATCAAATTGCCACATTATCTAATTTGAACAAATGAATCAAGATTATATAAAACCAGACAACTGGTCCATCATAGAAGAAGGATTTGATGCCGAAAGAGTAAAGTCGTCTGAAAGTCTTTTCAGTATCGGTAACGGTGCTATGGGACAACGCGCCAATTTTGAAGAAACCTATTCAGGTGAAACTTTCCAGGGAAGTTATATTGCCGGAATTTATTATCCGGATAAAACCAAAGTGGGATGGTGGAAAAATGGCTATCCAAAATATTTTGCAAAAGTATTAAACGCTCCAAACTGGATTGGAATTGACGTTCAAATCAATGAAGAAAATCTTGATTTAAATACTTGTACAGAGGTTAGAAACTTTCGTAGAGAATTGAATATGAAAGAAGGATGGTACAATCGTTCTTTTGAAGCAACTTTAAAAAACGGAACCGAAATCGCCGTAAACATTCGTCGTTTTCTTTCTTTAGATTTAGACGAAGCGGGAATTATCAAGTTTGATATTACTCCATTAAATAAAGATGCAAAAATTGTTTACAAACCATACGTAGATGCTGGTGTAACCAATGAAGATGCCAACTGGGAAGAAAAATTCTGGGAACCTCTTGAAGTAAAAAAAGGAACTAATGAAGCTTTTGTAACGGCTCAGACTTTTAAAACGCATTTTAAAGTTACTACTTTTATGCACAATACGATTTTAGCAAATGGTGAAAACATTCATGTTTCGCCTTCTACAATCGATTCAACATCAGATAAAGTTCAGTTTACTTACGGAACTATTATCGCAAAAGGGCAAACCTCATCTATCCAGAAAATTGGTGGATATACGGTTTCTTTAAACCACGATAATACTTTGGCTGCAGCCGAAAAAGTAATTAAAAATGCTCTTAATTTAGGATACGATACTTTACTTCAAAACCAAATTGATGCCTGGGCAAAAATTTGGGAAATGTCGGACATTACCATTGATGGCGATGTAAAAGCACAACAAGGAATCCGTTTCAATATCTTTCAACTGAACCAAACTTATTTAGGAAAAGATTCTCGTTTGAATATTGGACCAAAAGGTTTCACAGGAGAAAAATACGGCGGATCTACTTATTGGGATACAGAGGCGTATTGTATTCCGTTTTATATGGCGACCAAAGATCAGCAAGTTGCGAGAAACTTATTGACGTACCGTTTTAATCAATTAGACAAAGCGATCGAAAATGCTAAAGACAATTTAGGTTTCAAAAACGGAGCAGCATTGTACCCAATGGTTACCATGAATGGTGAAGAATGCCATAACGAATGGGAAATCACACACGAAGAAATTCATAGAAACGGAGCGATTGCTTTTGCAATTTTCAATTACAATCGTTTCACCGGAGATTACTCTTATATTCCTGAAAAAGGTTTAGAAGTTTTAATTGGAATTGCTCGTTTCTGGCACCAAAGAGCTTCTTTCTCTAAAGATAAAGATCAATACGTTATTCTGGGTGTTACAGGTCCAAACGAATATGAGAACAACATCAACAATAATTTCTATACCAATTATATTGCAAAATGGTGTATCGATTATACTGAGGAACAAATTAAAAAAGTGGCAGTAGAATATCCTGCAGACCACAAACGTATCTTAGAAAAAGTAAATCTTGCCGAGGCTGAAATTCTGGAATGGAAAAAAGTAGCCAATAATATGTACTTCCCAAAATCAGAGGAATTAGGGGTTTACTTACAACAAGATGGTTTCTTAGATAAAGATTTAGTTCCTGTAAAAGATTTGGATAGATCACAACGTCCAATCAACCAGAAATGGTCTTGGGATCGTGTTTTACGTTCGCCTTATATCAAACAAGCCGACGTTTTACAGTGTTTTTATTTCTTTGAAGATCATTTTTCTAAAGAAGAACTAAAACGCAATTTCGAATTTTACGAATCATTTACCGTTCATGAAAGTTCGCTTTCGCCTTGCGTACACTCTATTCAGGCTGCTCATTTAGACAAAATGGATATGGCTTATACTTTCTATTTAAGAACTTCTCGTCTTGATCTTGATGATTATAACAAAGAAGTTGAAGAAGGTTGTCACATTACCTCAATGGCCGGAACATGGATGAGTATCGTGGAAGGTTTTGGCGGAATGAGAGTAAAAAATGATCAGTTGCATTTTGCTCCAAAAATTCCAAAAGAATGGAAAGGTTACTCTTTTAAAATAAACTTTAGAAATCAAATTCTTAAAGTGTCTGTAAATCATAACGAAACTACTTTTACTGTAGATGGAGATCAAGATTTAACAATTGTAGTGAACGGAAATCCTGAAATTGCAAGTAAATTTGTACAAATTAATTAAATTACAATACTCTAAAACTAAAAAACATGAAAAACTTATTTTTCGCAAGTTTAATCTTGTTTGCTTTTAGCTCAATTGCAAAAGCACAACAATTAAAGTCACCCGAAGGCAAGTTCGTAATGGAATTTTCGCTTCAAAACGACGGAACTCCAACTTATAATCTGAAATACAAAAATAAAGAGGTTATCAAAACCAGTAAATTAGGTCTTGAACTAAAAGATGATAAAAAATCTTTATTGAATGATTTTACAGTTGTTGATTCTAAAACTTCCACTTTTGATGAAACCTGGAAACCTGTTTGGGGCGAAGTAGACAAAATCAGAAATCATTATAATGAATTGGCTGTAACTTTAAATCAAAAAGGAACAGACAGACAAATCGTAATTCGTTTCCGTTTATTCGATGACGGACTTGGATTTAGATATGAATTTCCAACTCAAAAAAACCTTACCTATTTCATCATCAAAGAAGAGAGATCTCAATTTGCTATGGCGGGCGACCACACTGCATTTTGGATTCCGGGAGATTATGATACTCAGGAATACGATTATACAAAATCTAAATTATCAGAAATCAGAGGTTTATCTGAAAAAGCATATACAGCAAATGTTTCGCAAAAATCTTTTTCACCAACAGGAGTTCAAACGGCTCTTATGATGAAAACAAATGATGGTTTATATATCAACTTACACGAAGCAGCTTTGATTAATTATTCTTGTATGCACCTGAATCTTGATGATAAAAACATGACTTTTACTTCTTGGTTAACTCCAGATGCAAAAGGAGATAAAGGATACATGCAAGCACCAAGCCACTCACCTTGGAGAACGATTATGGTAAGCGATGACGCAAGAGAAATCTTAGCTTCAAAAATGACTTATAACTTAAATGATCCATCAAAAATTGAAAATACTTCATGGATTAAACCAGTAAAATACATTGGTGTTTGGTGGGAAATGATTACAGGAAAAAGCTCCTGGTCATACACAAACGATTTCCCAACGGTACAATTGGGCGTTTCTGATTTCTCAAAAGCAAAACCAAACGGAACTCACGGAGCAAACAATGCAAACGTAAAAAAATACATTGATTTTGCTGCAGCAAATGGCTTCGACGCTGTTTTAGTAGAAGGTTGGAACGAAGGTTGGGAAGACTGGTTTGGTCACTCAAAAGACTATGTTTTTGATTTCGTAACACCTTATCCTGATTTTGATGTAAAAGGTTTGCACGAATATGCAAAATCTAAAGGTGTAAAAATCATCATGCACCATGAAACTTCAGGTTCTGTTCGTAACTACGAGCGTCATATGGATGCAGCTTATAAATTCATGAACGATAACGGATACGATGCTGTAAAAAGCGGTTATGTTGGAGATATTTTACCACGCGGTGAAAACCATTATAACCAATGGATTGTAAACCACTACCAATATGCTATCGAAAAAGCAGCAGATTATAAAATTATGGTAAACGCTCACGAAGCAGTTCGTCCTACAGGAATTGCAAGAACGTATCCTAACTTAATTGGAAACGAATCTGCAAGAGGAACAGAATATCAAGCTTTTGGAGGATCTAAACCAAACCACGTAACGGTTTTACCATTTACACGTTTAATTGGTGGACCAATGGATTACACGCCTGGAATCTTCGAAATGGATATCAGCAAAATGAATCCTGACAACAAATCTCATGTAAACAGTACTATTGCAAACCAATTAGCATTATATGTTACGATGTACAGCCCATTGCAAATGGCAGCTGATACTCCGGAGAACTACAACCGTTTCCCGGATGCATTCCAATTCATCAAAGATGTAGCTGTAGACTGGTCAGAAAGTAAATATATCGAGGCTGAACCAGGGGATTTTATCACAGTTGCCCGTAAAGCAAAAGGAACAAACAACTGGTTCGTAGGAAACGTAAACGGAGAAACTGCCCGTACATCAAACATTGATTTTAGTTTCCTTGAAAAAGGTAAAAAATATACCGCTACAATTTATGCTGATGCAAAAGATGCGCATTACAAAACAAATCCGCAAGCTTACACGATCAAGAAAATTGCTGTAACAAACAAATCAAAATTATCACAGTTATCTGTCCCTGGCGGAGGTTATGCCATTAGCATTATCGAAACCAAATAATTTTTTTAAAGACAAGTGATTTTCCCCAGGATTACTTGTCTTTTTTTTTAAATTTAAATAATACCTAACAGGTCTTGGAGACCTGTTAGGAAACCTTACAATATCCTAACAGGTTTTTTAAACCTGTTAGGTATTTAATATCCATTAGATTATGAACATCCAAAAAACAAGAATCCAAACAACCCATTTTCTCTACAAAATAATACTATTTGTTTTATTATTTTCTGCTTCCGCGAAAGCGCAAATCCAGAAAGTAGAGCCGCCATTTTGGTACGCAGAAATGAAAAATCCGGAACTACAGATTATGTTCTACGGAAAAAACATTGCACAATATGAAGCTTCGGTTTCAAACAATGTGGTGATTAAAAATGTCGAGAAAACAGAAAATCCAAATTATCTTTTTGTTACAATAGATACTCAAAGCCTAAAGGCTTCGGAATTGGTTTTCTCTTTCAAAACCAAAAATAAAGTCGCTTTTACCCAGAAATATTCACTTAAAGAAAGAAGAGCAAATTCAGCAAACAGAAAAAGTTACGATGCGTCGGATATGATGTACCTGATTATGCCGGATCGTTTTGCTAACGGAAATCCTAAAAATGACAGCAATACAGCTTTAACAGAAAAAGGAAATCGTCAGGATCCAAGTGGTCGTCACGGTGGTGATATCGAAGGAATTATCAAAAACTTAGATTACATCTCCTCTTTAGGTGCAACTACAATCTGGAATACACCTTTATGCGAAGACAACGACAAACAACATTCGTATCATACTTATGGGCAATCTGATGTTTACAAAATAGATCCTCGTTACGGAACCAATGAAGATTACGTACGTCTTGCGGCAGAAATGCACAAAAAAGACATGAAACTGGTTATGGATTATGTGACCAATCACTGGGGAATTACGCATTGGATGATCAAAGATATGCCAACTAAAACCTGGTTCAATCAATTCGAAACTTTTACACAAACACATCACCGTCGTGAAGTTATTACTGATATTCACGCCTCAAAAATAGATAAGGAAGTTTGTGTCGATGGATGGTTTGTACCTTCTATGCCAGATCTGAATTTAAGAAATCCTTTGGTAGCAAAATACTTAACTCAAAACGCGATTTGGTGGATTGAATATGCAGATCTTGACGGATTTAGAGTTGATACATATAATTATTCTGATCAAACGGCTATGGCAAATTGGGCAAAATCAATTACAGATGAATACCCGAACTTTAATATTGTGGGGGAAATCTGGATGCACAATCAGGCAAATTTAGCCTATTGGCAAAAAGACAGTAAAATTGGTGCAATCGAAAACTACAATTCGAATTTGCCAAGTGTAATGGACTTTACGCTACAAAGTCAGGTTACATCTGCTTTCAACGAAAATGAACCAAGCTGGGACAATGGATTGATTAAATTCTATAATAATTTTGCAATGGATTTTTTATATCCAAACCCAAATAATATTTTGGTTTTTGCCGAAAATCATGACACAGATCGTATGAATGATAAGTTTAAATACGATTTTCCAAAATACAAACTGGCCATGACTTTATTGGCTACAGTTCGTGGAATCCCACAATTGTACTATGGTTCAGAAATTGGAATGGGCGGAGACAAAAGCAAAGGCGATGCAGATATTCGTCAGGATTTCCCTGGTGGATGGGCTGGCGATAAAAACAACGCTCTTACCGCGGCAGGAAGAACAGCTGAACAAGCCAAATATTTCGATTTTACTTCGAAATTATTCAACTGGAGAAAAACAAATGAAGCGGTTCATTTCGGGAAAATGACACACTATATTCCGGAAAACAATACGTATGTTTATTTCAGGTATACTGATGCTAAAACGGTAATGGTAGTTTTCAATAACAACGCTACAGCACAAACGATCAAAACCAATCGTTTTAAAGAAAATATCAAAAATTTTAAATCAGGAAAAGATGTTATTTCAGGAAAAACATTCGATTTAGCTACTGAAATTAGTTTAGAACCAAAATCGGCTATTGTTTTAGAATTGGAATAAGATACTAAGAGCAAAGGATTTTTAGCCACAGATTAAAAGATTAACACAGATTTAAAAAAATCATTTTAATTTTTTAATCTGTGGCTATTATTTTTTCCGCCACGAATTCACGAATTTTATATAAAAGAATAATTCGTGAATTCGTGGCGGATTTTTTTATGCTATAGCTATGTTTAAATGATCTGTCATTTATTTTCCACTTTAATTAAAACAATAAAATATATGCTTCTATGTGTTTAAATTCACACACAGAATTCATGGCGTAATTTATTTTCCTACAAATTATAAATACATGTTAAATTTAAAATAAACAAGAAAATCCATTTTCCTTTCTTTATCTTTAATATTCATTAATAATGGGCTACTCTGACTCAAAATAAGTTTCAATGAATAACGACAATACTTCGAAAACACCTTTCGTTTGGGAAGGAGCAAATGTTTACTTTTTACTTACCGATCGCTTTTATAACGGAGACACTTCTAACGATTTAAATTTTAACCGAACCAAAACTCCCGGAAAATTACGTGGTTTTGAAGGCGGAGATCTCATCGGAATTATAAAGAAAATCGACGAAGGTTACTTTGACCAATTAGGAATAAATGTAATTTGGCTTACGCCGATTGTAGAGCAAATCCATGATGGCGTTGATGAAGGAACCGGACTTAGTTATGGCTATCACGGTTACTGGGCAAGAGACTGGACATCTTTAGATCCTAACTTCGGGACCAAGGAAGATCTCGCCAATCTGGTTAAAAAAGCACACGCAAAAGGCATCAGAATCATGCTTGACGGCGTTATCAATCATACCGGTCCCGTAACTCCCAAAGATCCTATGTGGCCGGAAGACTGGGTAAGAACCGGCGTTGTCTGCGATTACAAATCATTCGAAAATACTACAATGTGTACATTAGTAGATAATCTTCCGGATGTGAGAACCGAAAGTGATCAGGAAGTACCGATACCCTTTTTTTTAATCGAAAAATGGAACAAAGAAGGTCGATATGAAAAAGAAATTGCTTCGATTAATGAATTCTTCACAAGAACCAATTATCCCCGAACCCCTAAATATTACATCATAAAATGGCTGACTGATTATATAGTAGAATTCGGAATTGACGGTTATAGAGCCGATACCGTAAAACATACTGAAGAAATTGTTTGGGTCGATTTTAAAAAAGAATGTGATTATGCATTCGAAACCTGGAAGAAAAACCATCCATCAGAAATATTAGATGAAAATCCGTTTTATACCATTGCCGAAGTTTACGGTTATGAAATCAGCGCTGGACAAGATTATGATTTCGGCGATAGAAAAGTAAATTACTTTCAACATGGTTTTAATTCCATGATCAATTTTGAATTTAAACTGGATGCTCAAAATGATTATGAAGCGATATTCTCGAAATATTCGGCCAAACTTCAAAATGAGTTAAAAGGATATAGCGTTCTTAATTATGTTTCCTCGCACGATGATCCCGATCCTTTTGATGCGCATCGCAATCGAACTTTCGAATCCGGAACCAAACTATTGCTTTCTCCCGGAATGTCCCAGGTATATTATGGCGACGAATCCGGTCGTTCCCTAGTTATTGAAGGCACAGAAGGCGATGCCACCTTACGATCTTTCATGAATTGGGATGATATTCAAAACAATCCCGAAACACAAAAAATACTCTGGCATTGGCAAAAAATAGGGCAATTTCGTAGAAATCATCCGGCAGTTGGTGCAGGAATACACAACATGATTTCAGCAAAACCATATATATTTTCCAGAAGTTATACCAATGAAAATTATACTGATCAGGTTATAATTGGTCTAGATCTTGGCGTTGGTCTAAAAGAACTTCCAATAGCATCTATTTTTCAGGATGGTACAAAACTAAGAGATACTTTTTCTGGCGAAGAAACAGAAGTTCAGGACGGAAAAGCATTTGTACATTCTGAATTCGGACTTGTTTTATTGGAAAAAATATAGAATTTAACCGCAAAGTATTTTAGCCACAGATTAAAAAGATTAAAAGGATTTTCAAATCTGTGCTAATCTTTTTAATCTGTGGCTAACTTTTTTTTCTCTCGCAGATTCTGCAGATAAGGCAGACTAAAAAATCTATACCGATTATTTATAAATACATTCTAAAAATTCTGCTCACCCGAGCGATAGCGAACAGGCGAAGCAATCTGCAAGATCTGCGTGAAACAAAAATCATTTTAATCCTATAATCTGTAGCTAACTTTTTATCTAATCCTTAGCGCACTTTGCGTAAAACTTTGCGACCTTTGCGGTTAAACGGTTAAACTCTCAATATATGCTAAAAATAGCTCATCGCGGTGCCAAAGGATACGAGCCTGAGAATACACTAAAGTCTTTCCAAAAAGCATTAGACTTAAATGCTGATGGTATTGAACTTGATGTTCACCTTAGTTCTGACGGACATCTAATAGTCATTCACGACGAAACGATTGAAAGAACAACCAACGGCAAAGGTTTAGTAAATACTTTTTCTTTATCTGAATTAAAAACATTTTTGATTGATGGAAAATATCAAATCCCAACTTTAAAGGAAGTTTTTGATTTAGTAGACAAAAAATGCGTAATCAATATCGAGCTAAAAGATATAGGAACTGCGGGTAAAGTTGTTAGTTTAATTGAAGAATACATTGCTGATAAAAACTGGAACTACGAAGATTTCATTGTTTCAAGTTTTGATTGGGGCTTATTACAGGAAACATCAAATCTAAATTCAAATATTCCTATTGGAGTTTTAACAGAAGAAGATCTCGATAAAGCTCTGGCTTTCGCCGAATTAATAAAAGCACACTCCATTCATCCCGATTATCAGTTATTGAATGCTGAAAATGTAAAACAAATACAAGAAAAAGGTTTCCTTGTTTTACCCTGGACAGTAGACGACGAAGAGGACATTCAAAAAATAGAGAGTTACCACGTAGACGGAATTATCAGTGATTTTCCGGACAAACTATAAACCAATTTCCAAGAACCTTTGTCAAAGTTTAGAACTTTGACAAAGGTCTTTCGAGATGAAAAGATGCCACAGATTAAAAAGATTTTTAAAAATCTGTGCTAATCCTTATAATCTGTGGCAAAAAATAATATAAACCATCAGATTTAAAATTTGCGCTAATTCGTGCAATTAGTGGCAAAAAAGAAATCAGTGGCAAAAAAAGAAATATGATCAAAAATTTCGATATAATCATTGTTGGCGGGGGCGCTGCAGGTTTTTTTACGGCGATTAATATTGCAGAGAAAAATCCGAAACTTAAAATTGCCATTTTAGAAAGAGGAAAAGAAGTACTTTCTAAAGTTCGTGTTTCCGGCGGTGGAAGATGCAACGTAACGCACGCTTGTTTTGAACCAAACGAATTAGTAAAATTTTATCCGCGTGGCGAGAAAGAACTTCGCGGTCCTTTTCATCAGTTTTGTTCCGGAGACACCATCGAATGGTTCGAAAAACACGGTGTAGAACTTAAAATCGAAGACGACGGTAGAATGTTCCCAGTCTCGAATTCCTCTCAAACCATCATCGATTGTTTCCTCGAAGCAACCGGAAAATTAGGCATTAAAGTCTTAACCGGACAAAGTGTACAATCGATTTTTAAAGCTGAAAATCACTGGAAAATTGATACTCAGGATGAAAACTACGCTACAGAAAAATTAGTTCTGGCAACAGGAAGTAATCCTAAAATTTGGGAAATGTTACAAACACAAGGACACGCCATTGTAAGTCCTGTCCCTTCCCTATTTACTTTCAACATCAAAGATTCCCGCATAAAAGAATTACCTGGCGTTGCGGCACAAGTTACCGTAAACGTAAAAGATACCAAACTCGAATCGACAGGACCTTTATTGATCACGCATTGGGGAATGAGTGGTCCTGCAATTTTAAAACTTTCTGCTTGGGGAGCACGTACTTTATTCGATAAAAACTATCAGTTTACGATTTATGTCAATTGGTTAAATGACGTTGATACAGAAGATGCCGAGAAAATCCTGAAAGACTTAAAACAGGAACACGCTAAAAAAGCAGTTTCTAAAAAATCACCTTTCGATTTTCCGAATCGTTTATGGGAAAGTCTGGTTTTAGCATCCGGAATTGAAGCCGAAACGAAATGGGCTGATTTGTCTAAAACACAATTGCAAAACTTAGCTTCTCAACTTACAAAAGCCGAATTTAAAGTAAACGGAAAAAGTACTTTTAAAGAAGAATTCGTTACCGCAGGAGGAATCGATTTAAAAGAAATCAATTTTAAAACCATGGAAAGCAAATTACATCAAAATCTTTATTTTGCCGGAGAAATTGTCAATATTGATGCCATTACCGGAGGTTTTAATTTTCAGAATGCCTGGACAAGCGGGTTTATTTTAGCCAATAATATATAATACAATGAAATTTAAAGGAATTATTTTTGATTTAGACGGAACGTTAGTAAACTCATTAGAAGACATCTCAGATGCGATGAATACCGTACTTACCAATCTAAACTACCCTACTCATACTTACGATACTTATCAATATTTTATTGGAAGCGGTTTGCGAAATTTGGTTAGCAAAGCACTGCCCGTAACAAATAACTCAGACGAACAAATCGAAATTTGTTTTGAATGTATGATTAACGAATATCGAGAAATCTGTACACTTAAAACAAAACCTTACGATGGAATCGTCGAGTTGCTAAAAAACCTGACTTCACAAAACATCAAAATGGCTGTTTTCTCTAACAAAGCTGATGAACTGACCAAAAAGATTGCTTCGGAAATATTTCCAAATCATTTTGATATGGCAGTTGGTTTAAGTACCGAAGAGCTAAAGAAACCTAATCCGTTTGAAGCTTTAGAAATCAGTAAAAAATGGAACTTAACAACAGAAGAAATACTCTTTGTAGGAGATTCTGATATTGATATGCAAACTGCAAATAATGCCAATATGTTTGCTGTTGGTGTTTCTTGGGGTTATCGAACCGAACAAGAATTGAAAAATAGTGGTGCAAAATTGGTAATTAATAATGCTTTGGAATTAATTGAGATATTATAAATCATGAATTCTTCATTACAAAAACAAATACTATCGATCGCTTCGTTTTCTGAAAATGAAATAGAAAAGATCGATTCTTGTTTTGAATATCAAAATTTTACTGCCAAAGAATTTCTTTCTTCAATAGGAAAAATTAGCAGTAAAATCTTTTTTATTGTTGAAGGTCTAGCTCGAGTTTATTATTTAAAAGACGGAAAAGAAATCACCACTTATTTAAGCTGTGATGACGGTTTTATTGCTTCGTATTCTAGTTTTATAAATCAATCTCCTTCTTTTGAAAATATACAATGCATTGAAGATTGTGAAGTTCTTTCTATCACTTTCGAAAAAATGCAGCTTTTGTATAAAGAAATTCCAAACTGGGAACGTGTAGGCAGAATTCTTGCTGAGCAAAATTATCTTTGCATAGCAGATCGCGTTTTAAAATTACAGATGATTCCGGCGAAAGAAAAATATGTAACATTTTTAGAATCGGCTCCAGCCAAAATAATCCAGCGAACGCCTTTAATTTATATCGCTTCCTTTTTAGGAATTACACCTGAATCTTTGAGCAGAATTCGTCAAAACATTTCTTAACATTTATCAAGTAGATTGAAGAACTGAATTCAAATCTTTGCAAATATAAAATTTGAAAAGATGAAGAATATAGCCAGGGATGTTTACCAAATTCCTTTATTTCCCCGCAACGGTATTAATTGTTATGTAATTGAAGATGTTCTTATTGATGCCGGAATTGGAAGTTCCGGAAATATCATTTTGAATGCTCTAAAAAATAAGACGATAACGAAACACGTATTAACTCACGCTCACGCGGACCATCAGGGAAGCAGCAAAATTATTTGTGAGACGTTGCATATTCCGCTTTGGTGCAGTGAACCAGAAAAACAAGCCGCAGAAGACGGAAATGTCATTTCTGAATACCCAAATCCGAATCATATTATTTCAAAATTCCAAAAGAAATTCTGGGCAGGAAAAGGACATCCCGTTTCTCATACATTAAAAGAAGGAGACAATATTGCCGGATTTACTGTTATTGAAACTCCGGGGCATTCCAGCGGTCATTTATCTTTTTTCAGGGAATTTGATGGCGTTCTTATTGTTGGGGATGTTATGACCAATATGAATTTATTAACTACAATTGTTGGTTTGCATGAACCGCCAAGTCTGTTTACAAATAATCAGCAAAGAAATAGAGAATCGATTAAAAAACTGGCTTCTTTAAAACCTAAAATACTTTGTTTTGGACATGGTCCTGTTTTAGTAAATAATAATGAATTGGAAAAATTTGTAAGTAAACTATAATTAACAAGAATTTACAGATTCGATAAGTTTTCGTTAAGACAATTCTAATAATTTTACTCTCAGCTAAATACCATTAGATGAAAGTAAAATTACTCACTACAATTTCTTTTTTTACCTGCCAACTTTCCATTTCACAAACAGAAAAACTGCTTTATGGAAAAGTTATTTCCAATAATTATCCGCTTAATAAAGTTGAGGTTATCAATAAAACAGCAAAAAAAAGTACGAGAACAAATGAATTGGGAGAGTTTTCTATTTTAGCAAAAGAGCAGGACAGTTTATTGTTTTTTTCAAAGGATTATTTATTTATAAGATTGAAGATAACTTTGAAAGATCTGGAAAAAAGCTATCTCATTGTTGAGATGACTCTAAAAGCCGAAGAATTGGAGAATGTTGTAGTTTCTAGATCTGTTTTTAATAAAACTGAACTTAAAAAAATCGCCAATGATAGAGAAGAAATAGATAAAATCAAAATTCGCAAGCAATTTGATGATGTTACTACCAAGGTTACTGTGTATGATGGTAAAATTAAAAATGCTATAAATTTTAGTCACCCGATTTTTGACAAACCGAAAAAAAAAATTGAGCCAAGTGACGATCATTTTAAGAAACTTGTCATCGCTTCTTGTCCTCCAGATTTTTTCATCAAAAATTTAAAAATAAACTCCGAAGAAAAAGAAATTTTCTTAAACTTTTGTAATGCCGATCCAAAATCTAAAACACTTTTAGAAAAATCAAATGATTTGGAATTGATAGACTTTCTATATGCTAAAAATGAAGAGTTTAAAAAGTTAAATACAGGAATTAAAAACTAAAGTTCATTCATGAAAGTAAAATTGCTCACTATAATTTCTTTTTTAACCTATCAGCTTTCTATTTCTCAAACAGAAAAGTTAATTCACGGAAAGGTCTTATCTAACAACTTTCCTCTAAAAAAAGTAGAGGTTATCAATAAAACAGCCCAAACCAGTACAACAACCGATTATTTGGGAGAATTTTCAATTTTGGTAAAACCTAAAGATAGCTTGCTTTTCTTTCATAAAGAACACTTTTTTTCAAGATTAAAAATATCCCAGGAAAACATTGATAAAAACAATATTATTGTCAATATGATTCCAAGACCTCAAGAATTAGATGAAGTTATAGTAACCAACATGAAACTTGAGCCGTTTAAAATTTCTCAACAAGATCTGGATAAAATAAAATTCGAAAAAGACGCCGCTTCTTTGCAAAAATATACCGGCGTTTACGACGGAACTATTCCAAATGGGATCGACTTTGCCCGGATGGGAAAAGGGGTTTTCAATCTATTTAAAAATGACAAGAAAGAAGAACTCAAGAAAAAAACTGAAGAAAGTAGCTTTAAGAAACTCGTAGCGGCCTCTATTCCTGCAACTTTTTTTACCAAAGATTTAAAGCTAAGTTCCGAAGAAAAAGATCTTTTTATTGAATTTTGCGATGCAGACCCAAGATCTAAAACTCTTATAGAAAATAATAACATATTGACTACAATGGATTTTTTGTATGCTAAAAATGAAATGTTTAAAAAAGTAAAAGCAGAATCTAAAAATTAAACCTGAAACTAAAATTTTATCTGTTCAACCACCAAATACTAGCATTCAAAATTCCGGCAAAAGCAACCCAAGCCATATAAGGAATCAGTAAATAACCGGCAGTTTTGTTGATTTTGGTAAACTTTAAATACGTTTCGTAAATCATTAACCATAATAGAGCAATTTCAATTAAAGCCAACATCGGATTTTTTAATCCGAAGAAGATATACGACCAAATCGCATTCAATGTCAATTGAATTAAGAAGAAACCTAATGCAACTTTTACTTCCTGGTTTTGTTCCTTTATTTTATCCCAAACCAATCCGGCTGCAACTGCCATTAAAATATAAAGCAATGTCCAAACCGGCATAAAAATCCAATTGGGCGGATTAAAACCTGGTTTTATAATCGTTGGATACCAACTTTCAACGCTTGGTCTGGTTACTATACTTGCAGAATACCCAACCATTAAACAAATTATTAGCGCTATGACGATTTTGGTGATCTTGTTTATTTTCATTCTATTCAATTTTTAGTCAAAAATAGTTAAAAAGAAAGTGTAAACCATATAAGTGATATAAGTTCATTTTAGTTTCGCTTACATTTTCTTATATAACTTATATGGTAAAAATATTTAAAAACTATCTTTGCCAAAATTTTATAATTCATGTTTACAGCAACTGATTTTATTCCTAAAAAATATACTTCGACTATCGAAAACGGAAATTTTGAGTGGAGCGCTCCCAGCAATATTGCATTAGTAAAATATTGGGGAAAAAAAGACAATCAAATCCCGGCAAATCCTTCAATAAGTTTTACACTTAATAATTGTAAAACGATTACCAAATTAGGTTTTAAAAAAAGAGACACTTCGACTTCGCTCAGCGTGACAAATGGCTTTTCTTTCGATTTACTTTTTGAAGGAAAACCAAAAGAAGATTTCAAACCTAAAATTCAGAAGTTTTTAGAACGAATTGAGTTTTACTTGCCTTTTTTGAAAGACTATCATTTTACGATTGATACTCAAAATACATTTCCGCACAGTTCAGGAATTGCTTCTTCGGCATCTGGAATGGCAGCGTTGGCAATGAATTTTATGAGTTTAGAAAAAGCTTTGAATCCTGAAATGACAGACGATCATTTTTACAAAAAAGCATCTTTTTTAGCTCGTTTAGGCTCTGGAAGCGCTTGCAGAAGTGTAAAAGGAAATGTTGTTGCATGGGGAAATCAGGCAAATATTGAAGGAAGCTCAGACTTATACGGAGTGGAATTTCCGTACGCTATCCATGAGAATTTCAAGAACTATCAAGATACTATTTTATTGGTCGATAAAGGCGAAAAACAAGTTTCCAGTACTGTTGGGCACGATTTGATGCACAATCATCCATATGCCGAAAGACGTTTTGCGCAGGCACATGAAAATCTGGATCAGCTAATTGCCATTTTCGAAAGCGGAAATTTAGATGAATTTATTAAAGTGGTCGAAAGTGAAGCTTTGACTTTACATGCCATGATGATGACTTCGATGCCGTATTTTATTTTGATGAAACCAAATACTTTGCAGATCATTAATGCTATCTGGAAATTCAGAAATGAAACACAAATTCCGGTTTGTTTTACGCTTGACGCCGGAGCAAATGTTCATGTACTTTATCCCGAAAACGTTAGCGAGAAAGTATTACAATTTATTAAGGACGAATTAGTTGTATTTTGTCAGAATCGTCAGTACATTTGCGACCAAATTGGAGACGGTGCAATTGCATCATAATTTTCCGTATCTTTAATTAAAATTTTGATTGATGGGCATCAAAGCAGAAAAAATCAAAGTAATGAAATTGATTATGGAATGTAACGATCCTATAATCCTAAGAAAAGTTAGAGAGATTCTTGAGAAGGGATTAAATAAAAAATCTTCTACACCAAATAAAATAAAGAAAGACATAAAATAAACATGAAAGGACCATTATTTTACTCAAAAATATTACTCTTTGGAGAATACGGAATCATCCGCGACTCTAAAGGACTTTCTATTCCTTATAATTTTTATAATGGCGCATTAAAGAAATCCGAAGATCCTTCGGCGGAAGCAATTGCATCAAACGCAAGTTTACAACGTTTTGCAACTTATCTTGAAACTTTACAAACAGAACAACCTGAATTGGTATCTTTTGATTTGGCAAGTTTAAAAAATGATGTCGAAACCGGAATGTATTTTGACTCAAGTATTCCGCAAGGATACGGAGTTGGTAGTAGCGGCGCTCTTGTTGCTGCTATTTACGACAAATATGCTACACACAAAATAACCGTTCTAGAGAATTTAACTCGCGAAAAACTGTTACAACTAAAAAATATTTTTGCTCAAATGGAGAGTTTTTTCCACGGAAAAAGTTCTGGTTTGGATCCTTTAAACAGTTATTTAAGCATTCCGATTTTAATTAATTCGAAAGATAATATCGAAGCAACCGGAATCCCGACTCAAAGTTTTGACGGAAAAGGCGCTGTCTTTTTATTAGATTCAGGAATCGTAGGTGAAACTGCTCCTATGGTGAACATTTTTATGGAAAACCTGAAAGATAAAGGTTTCCGTGCGATGCTTAAAAATCAATTCGTAAAATATACTGATGCCTGCGTAGAAAACTTTTTGCATGGTGACATGAAATCGTTGTTTACCAATACTAAAAAGCTGTCAAAAGTCGTTTTAAACAACTTTAAGCCAATGATTCCGGAACAATTTCACGGAATCTGGCAAAACGGAATCGACACAAATGATTATTACTTAAAACTTTGTGGTTCTGGCGGAGGTGGTTATATTCTTGGATTTACTGAGGATTTAGAGCGCGCTAAAGTATCTTTAAAAGACTATAAATTAGAGGTTGTTTATCAATTCTAATAAACTTCTTTAAAAAAGTACTGGCCTATTGAATTGCTTTCCTGAAATCATCACCCTAAAAGTTATTTAATATGAAGAGTATTTTACAGATTATCAAAGCAACTTTTTTAGGCGGAATTCTGTTTTTAGCACCACTTGTTTTGTTATTGATTATTCTGGAAAAAGGATATCATATCATTCAAAAAATTACGCTTCCGATCGTAAATCATTTCCCGAAAGTAAAAATTCTAGGATTGGCAATTGAAGAAATTGTAGCCATAATAATCATATTTCTTATTTGCATTACAGCCGGTTTAATTGTCCGAACAGCTTATGCGAAGAAATTGATTCAAAGACTTGAAAACGGAATTCTGAGTTCCATTCCGGGTTATTCGTTCATCAAGAAAACGAATGAAAACATTATGGGCTTGGAATCTAATGAAAATTTAAAAGTCGTTCTGGTTCCAACTGATGCAGGAACGCAATTTACCTTTTTGATAGAACAAATAAACGATAACAATTTTGCAGTCTTTGTTTCTGCTGCACCAAACCCTTGAAGTGGCTCTGTTTGTTTTGTAGAAAAAAAAGACATCAAAGAAGTCGACATTTCTCAAAAAGAAGCCTTAGCTTGCATACGGAAATTAGGTTTTGGTTCGAAAGCATTGTTAAAAGACAAACTTTAATGTTTTTTAAACTAAACCTCTAAAATTAAAACAAGCCTTAAATTAAAATCCCAAACTAACTTTAAAAAATGTTAAGCAGACAGCATAAACTTTTAGTAATGAAAATTGTTAGTTTGTTCTCAGTAGTGAGAGGTTACAACATTCCTATTATTGTTTTAGCACAATATTTATCTGCGATTTTTATATTGGCTCCTGAGAAAAGGGCGCTCGACATTTTACTTGATTTTAATTTATTTTTAATTGTTTTTGCTTCTGCGATTACGATTGCTTCAGGATATATTATTAATAATTTTTACGACAGTCAAAAGGATTTAATCAACAGACCCAACAAATCGATGCTGGATCGATTAGTAAGTCAGAAAACGAAATTGTCAGTGTATTTTACGCTTAATTTTATTGCAGCTTTCATGGCTTTGATTGTTTCCTGGCGTGCATTTTTGTTCTTTTCGGCGTATATTTTCCTTATTTGGTTTTACTCTCATAAAATAAAAAAATACCCCATTGTTGGTAATTTGACCGCTGCGTTTTTGGCTGTTTTGCCTTTTTTCGCAATTCTGCTCTATTTCTACAATAAGGTTTCGTTTGAGGAAATTGAGGATCATATGAGTCATTTTATGGTGATTTCGGCACATGCGGTTTTCTTGTTTTTATTATTGCTTGTTCGCGAAATGATAAAAGATCTGGAGAATCTTAAAGGAGATTTGGTAAACAATTACAGAACAATTCCGATCATCTATAACGAAACGGTTTCTAAACAAATTATTACAGTTCTAACATTTTTAACCGTGATTCCGGTGTATATCCTAATCAACATTTATGATGTGGGTTATATGGATATTTACTTTTATGTATGTTTTGCCGTTTTGTTGTTTTTCCTGATTTACTTATGGAAATCGAATTCTAAAGGGCAGTTTCTGCTTTTGCATAATGTATTGAAATTCCTAATTGTTTCAGGCGTTTGCTGTATTGTTTTGATAAACCCAAGTGTTTTATGGCACGGGAAGAACTTGCTTTTACATCCCTAGCTTGGATAATGGCTTATGCTAAAAATGGCACGCAGATGACGCGGATCTAGGCAGATGTGCACAGATTTTTTATTCCCAACTTTGTGTTTTCTCTGTGTAAAATCTTTGTGCATCTCTGTGGTAACCTTTCTCAAAATGTCTGAAAAAAAGCCAATTATCTGAAAATAGCCCCGATTGCAGTGGAAATCTTTTTATATTTTTCCTTTAAAAAAATAAAAGATTGAAACGAAAAGAGGGAGAAGATGCCTGAAAAAAAGCCAATTGTACTGCTCCTGCAGCCCTAAAAAATAATAGCTATTAATCTAAGAACAATGAACTTAGGATTATTTAGCAAGAATAAACTATCTTTGCACAAATTACAGAATTTATGAACAATAAGGAAGGCAATAATAAAAGAGGCGGTTCTAGACCAAATAGCTCTAGGCCAAACTCTAACAAGCCAAAACCTCCTATGGCGAAGCGCGCCCAAGGGCCGAAAAAAGTGAAACCTGCTGTTAAGGCTGCGGAAGAAGAAGCGGCACAAAAACTTAAAAAACAGAATCAGGCTCCAAAAAGACAAAAAGCTGCAGACGAAATTCGTTTGAATAAATACATCTCTAATTCTGGTGTTTGTTCGCGTCGTGATGCTGATATATACATTCAGTCTGGAAACGTTAAAGTAAATGGCGTACCGGTTACTGAAATGGGTTATTTAGTAAAATTGAATGATGTTATTAATTTTGATGGTGTAGTTTTGACTCCTGAAAAGAAAGAATACATCTTGTTGAACAAACCTAAAAACTTTACAACTGCGCTTGACGAAGGTCAGGAATACCGTAACGTTCTGGAACTTGTTCGTGGTTCTACAACGGCAAAAATTGCCCCAATTGGTAGAATGGACAAGAATACAACTGGTTTATTGTTGTTTACTAATGATACTGATATGATTCGTAAATTTACTTTGCCGAGTCAGAAATCATCTAAAATCTATCAGGTTTCTCTAGATAAAAACTTGAAATTTGAGGATTTAGAAAAAATAAGCAAAGGTTTGGTTCTTGACGGACACCGTGTGTTTGTTGAAGAAATAAGTTATATCGAGAAAGAAGCAAAAAGCGAAGTGGGTCTTAAACTGCGTTCATCGAATGTAAAAGTGGTTCGTGCTATTTTCGAAAACTTTGACTATGATGTTTTACGTATAGATCGTGTATCGTTTGCTGGTTTGACCAAAAAGAATTTACCAAGAGGTAACTGGCGCTTTTTGACAGAGCAAGAAATTATCAATTTGAAAAACGTTTAAGAAACGATTCAAAAATTGATTTGAATATAAATCCTGTTTTACTTTTGTAAGATGGGATTTTTTTTATTTTAGAAACTGAAAAAGTTGTGACCGAAAAGGGTGAAAATAGATCTTCCGATGGATTGGTTTTTTTCTTCGACTGATTCGTAACATGAAAAACCTAAGATAATTTTGATTCCGGGAGGAATGCTGTTTAAGATATCTCTTTTTTGATCGTCCAGAAGTAATTTTAGACTGTCTAACAATTGAAGATTGTTTTTAAGATAAGAAGCAACTAATAAGGCTGAAAAGTTTAGGATCTCTCTGGCTGTTTCGCTTTTGATGCCGACTTCGTTGGAGATCATTTCAGAAATTCTTCCTTTTTTATTTGTAAAAATTTCTTTCAGTAAATCGTTTCCTTCCAAGCGATAACAATCATCTACTGATAAAATTCGGCCGGATGTAAAATCGACTTCCTGATAAAATGTCGAATCTTCTTGTATTTGCGAGACCAGTCCTTTGCAAAAATCCGATTCCTCGGCCCTATTGTACAAACCCATTAAAACTGTACCTATCGAAACATCAATTCCCTTTATTAAAAGTGCATCATTTTCAAAATAAAACTTGTTTAACTTTGAAACAACATTAGAAGAAATAAAACGTCTAAGTTCAATTTGTAGGTTTGGAGTCATACTTAAATGGTTTAAAATGTTATTTAAATCTATTCAAAATAACCGATAAAGTGAGGCTTTTTATCGTTTATCAGGATAAAAATATAAAATATTTTAACATTTCCAAAAAATAAGTAAAATACCTGAGCGATCGATTAACAGTTGTTTAACAAAAAAAACTGCTCGCGTCAGTAAACATAACCCTTTCTTTATCAAATCAAAGTAGAATTATTTTTTTGTAAATTTTAACAAAAAAACCAAAAAATAAGAAAAAAGCTAAATAATTGTTACACAATTAAAACAAAAAGTTTCGATATTCCCATGTGACACTCAAAAATATGCCTAGAAAAATAATACAAAACATAAAATTGATAAAACTAGAGGCCAAAAAACCAAGTAAAGATCCCGTTGCAGCCTTTAGCGCTCGTTTGTGATTTTTTGAATCATAAATTATTTCGCCCACAAAAGCCCCCACAAAAGGACCAATAATAACTCCAAAAGGTATAGGTGCCAGAATACCAACAATTAACCCAATATTGGTTCCCCAGATTCCGTACGAACTTCCTCCAAATTTTTTGGTTCCTTTTGCCGGAATCACATAATCGAGAACCGTTATTATTATCGTGATCACAAGGGTAATACCCAGAACCCAATAATTATTCTCTACCGCTTTTGTCATGTACAGCAATAAAAGCCCCACCCAACAACTGGTCAAGCCAGGCAAGACAGGCAGAAAACTACCAAAAATGCCCACGATCATGCATATAAAACCAAGTAACAACAATAGTAAATCCATATATTTTTTTGTAATTTAGCACCTACAAACTCTTTAGTAAATCCAGTCAATGCGCAGACTTTTACAAATCGCATTATTTATTTCCTTGATTATTTCAATCAACGATACTGCTTATGCGCAAGTTAAAAAACTGTCTGTCGACGATCAATTAATTCAGGATAGCATCTATAAAAGTAATAAGAAAAAAGTTCTCAATTTTTCTATGAAAGAATTTGATGCCCTTTTCTTTGAATACTTTAATCGTAAAAATGATGCAAATGTTGTTTTAACCAGAAAAGAATTTTACAATTACACGGTTCAAATCGCTACATTTTCTGATCGCTTGTCTTCTTTATATCCTGACCAAAAAGAAGTTGCAGCGCAAAATAAAGAACAATGGCTTTCAGAAAGCTATGAAGATTATCTGCAATACAAAGCTTCTCAAAAAAAATAATCGTATTTTTATACCATAATCAGTTTATTCAATTCAACATCAAAATCTTGAAGCAGTTTTTCCTTTTTTTAGTTATCTTATCTTTCAATTCTTGTCAATATATTGACAAGCAGGTTCCGTCTGAAAAAGAGTTACTTCAAAAAGAATTAAAATCGATCAATTGGAAAGAAGTCGACGAATATCCATCAGTAGCAAATTGCGAAAAAATCGCTGATAAAAAACAACGCCAACAATGCTTTTTTCAGGTAATGGCACAGCTTATTCAGCAAAAACTAGACATCGATACACTTTCTATACTGTATCCTGAACTCGATACGATTCAGGTAAAAGTAACGGTTTTCCCTAATTCAACAATGAAATTCGAACCGCAATTTCCTAAAGACTCCGTTGCTTACGATACCATCAAAATCGATAGTATTTTGCAAGCGCGTTTGGTCGATTTCCCAAAAATAAATCCTGCCCTAAAACGCGGACTTCCGGTAAAAACCCAATTTATTTTGCCTGTTATTCTTAAAGAAAAAGGGAAAGAGTAATTTTTTTCATCTTTGTGATTTATAGCACGCAGGTTTTACGGATTTAAACAGATCTGCGCAGATTTCTTTTTCTTATTTTATGTCATCGTACTAACAAAATACGGCACGTGTAATTCAACAAAGATTGAACTTAGACGATTTTCAAAATAAAACATTACAAAAAATCCGCCCAAATCCGTGCTTTCGCAAAGCGAATCCGTATCATCCGCGTGCCACTTAGCGTTCATAATAGTATACGTTTTCCATTGGAATTTGGAATTTATCGCAAGCCTTCGGGATTGGAATTTAATTTCTAAATCTTCTCCCCTTCCATTCATAAGTCCCAAATAAACTATACAAAGCGACAGTCGAACTAAAGAAAGGATATAGCAAACTACTTAAAACCAGGCTTTTTATTCTGGTTTTAGTCAAAAACTGATTCGTTTTATAAAGCAGGATAAAATCGATTATAAACTTAGAAAAGGCTAATAAAACAAAAAAAGGACAAGGCCAAATCGCTAAAACACAAAATAAAAATCCAATAACAAAACCCAGATTTCCAAACAAAACAATCAACCCTAAAACCTTTCCGAAATTACTTTGATACGAACTTGTTTTTGCTGCCCAACGCACTCGTTGATAAAATAAAGACTTCCAGTTTTCTGTTGGTTTTGTAATTACAATAGCCTCTTTTGCTTTTAGATAATCAACTTTATCCGGAAATAAATTGGCCGCTTTTTGCAATAAAAAAACATCATCGCCACTGGCAATTTTATTATTTCCGTCAAACCCATTTAGCTTTTCGAACAAAGATTTCGTGTAGGCAAAATTAGCTCCGTTACACATAAAAGCGTTGCCAAGCCCAAAACTTCCTATTGTTGCTCCTTGTAAACTCGTTAAATCTAATTGTTGAAAATGATCCAGAAATGAATTCTCGCATTGATAAGTAACTGCGCCCGCAAGTATCGAGACATCATGTTGCTGAATATAATTATCAAATGTTAGAAGCCAGTTTTTAGGCACCAGGCAATCAGCATCAGTAGTAATCACCCACTTGGTTTTTATGTGTTGCATCGCTGTAGCAATGGCATCTTTTTTAGGAGAATTCGAAACTCTAATATTATCGATTATAAAAACCTGGAATTTGGAATTTAAAATTTGGATTTTTTCGCTAGAATTGTCATCCACTAAAATTACTTCGAATAAATTCTTCGGATAATTTAAGTTTGAAAAGCTTTGCAAAAGGTTTGGCAAATTCTCTTCTTCATCCCTGAACGGAACTATAATTGTAAAACTGGTTCGCGGTTTTAAGTCTTCTTTTTGATAGTTCTTTACTTTGGTAAAACCATAAATAAGTAAGCCTATCGTAATTACATAGATAGATAATATGAAAAATAAAAACCAGATCATTCTACAGCTTTCGTTTTGAAATTCAGCACATAATAAGCACCAATAACTACTGGCAATACGACGTTAAGAAACCACATCAAAGTACTGATAAAAACCACAATCCATTCGTTTACACCTAAAATTCCGAAGAAATATATGGCAACACTTCCTTTTACTGCAAAATCCAGAAACTGAAAAGTGGGTAATGATGAAGCCAAAAAATAAACCACAGTAATTGTAGCAATCAAAGTAAAATAAGGCAAATCGACATCAAAAGCGAGAAACAAAACGTAATATTGATGCGAGAAAACCAAATAACGCAAAATTCCTAAAACAATATTTTTACGATGAATTGGTTTTGGAATTTCATTGATTTTATGCAATAACTTTTCGATCGAATATCCTTTGATTTTTATCTTCTTTAATGAAAACAAAACAATAAAAAGCAATACAAAACCTCCAAATAAAATGGCAACCGTTTGAGTCGTAATCACCTCGTATTTAGCATTAAAATACAATAAGCCAAAAAGCCCAAAAATCACCGTCAAGATCATTTGGATTCCATTGCAAATCAAATTCAGAAAAACTACTTGTTTAGCTTCAGATTTCGGATAAAACAATGCTTTTCCTGCGTACTCTCCCACACCATTTGGCGTAAAAATTCCTGCCGTAAGTGCCGCCAGAACTTGCTTTGTAGCTTCTCCTAATGAGATTTCGTGAATTACTTTGGCCAGATTCTGCCATTTCAAAATCTCGAAATAACGATTCAAAACACTCAAAAGCAATATAAACCCAATCCCTAAAACCGATTGATTTTTGCGAAACAGCTTAATGAACTTTTGCCAATCGAGTTTGTCATTATTTGCTAACTGATTATAAATAAAATAAAATGCACCACCTACAATCAAAAGTTTGATCAGAAGAACTAGGAATTGTTTAGCTTTGTGAGGAATTGAAATCATGCCGTAAAAGTAATCAATTTGAGTACGAATAATATTCGTTTTTCTAAAGATTAAAATCATCGATTATCCATATCAAAATATGATAAAACTATTCATTAAAATATTCCTAGTATCCTTCCTATTCTATTCATGTAATAAAGTTGACTCTAAAAACCAACCTAGAACATATATTAGAATCATGGGAGAAAATTCTTGGGGATTTAATGATGAAAAAGGAAATTCTATTATCCCTTTAGGAAAATATAATTTTTTAAATCCTATTGATGAGAAAGGAATGATATTAGCTGAATTAGGCAATAAACATGGTTATATTGATATTAATCAAAAAATTATAGTTCCTTTCGAATATGATGACATTGATCTATTTAATCATGAATTGGCTTCAGTCAAAAAAAATGGTAAGTATGGTTTCGTAAATAGAAAAGGAAAAATAGTAATCCCTATTCAATTTGATAATAATAGCGATTTTACAAACTCTGGATTAGCACTTGTAGAAAAAAATAATAAGTTTGGATTTATAAATCAAACAGGAAAAGAGATAATTTCAATCAATTATCAAAATGTCAATGAAGCTACATTTGACAGTTTAATTACATTGAACAAAAAAGGGAAATGGGCATTTTTCGATTATAAGGGAAAACAAAAAACAGATTTTATATATGATGAAATTTTTGTAACGGACATTAGTTTAAAAGGAGAAAATGGAAGTACTTTTTGGAGAAACGGATTGATTTTGGTTAGAAAAAATCGTCAAACCGCATATTTAGATAAAAATTTAAAAGAAGTAATTCCTTTTGGAAAATATGATTCCGGAGAAAGATTCAATCAAAATAGAATTGCAATTGTTTCTAAAAATCACAAATATGGAATTATAAATGAATTTGGAAAAGAAATAGTCAAACCGGAATATGATACATTAGAACATCCCGAAGAAGATTACCATGAATCTGAAATCTTCGAAGGAAAAAATAAAAATTATATTACTTTACTGGATAAAAGCGGAAATAAAATCTATGACAAAATAAAAGATTACCGCTTTGATTTTAGTCGTCTGCGCAAAAAAAATTATAGAGTTTATATCATTCAGAATTTTAAAAAACAATATGGCGTAGTTGATGCTCAAGGACAAATAATTATTCCTTTCATGTATGATGTAATTCAAGATTTTAACGGAACAGCAAATACAGTAGTCGAACTCAAAGGAAAATCTGGTATTATTAGTTCATTTAACCAAATTTTATATCCAATAGACAATGATGCAATAATGACTGGGAAAGATCTCGATTATTATATCATAAGCAAAAACAACAAAGCCGGAATTATTAGTAAAAATTTAAAAACAATTTTAAATTTCGATTATCAGGATTTATCTCCTTGTTTTTATGACAATAAAAACTTTTTCATAGCTAAACAAAATAATAAATATGGCGTTATAAATAGATTAGGAAGAATAGTTATTCCTTTTGAATATAGTAAAATGTCAAATTGGGTCGAATATGGTCCAGGTTCTAATTATCATTTTGTTAGCAAAAACAATAAGAATGGTTTGATTACCAAAGAAGGAAAAACTGTGATTCCGGTTATTTATGATAGTTTGTTTTACATCGATAATAACAAAATTATTCTTTCTAAAAATGGCGAATATGGCGTCGTAAACATTAATAATAAAAGTATAATACCTCTTGAGTATGAAAAAATATATACAGATTTAGCCTTTGCTGCAAAAAAGGAAGTAGATGAATTTTATGTTTTAAAAAATGGAAAGTATTTCATTATAAATAATAAAAAGAAAATAATTAAAGAGAATATCTCTAAGGAAGAAGTTGAAAAGAAATTCTCTTATTTAAATTAAAAAACTTGACAAAAGAACGCATCATATTAGGTATTGACCCCGGAACCACCATTATGGGTTTTGGATTGATAAAAGTCATCAATAAAAAAATGGAATTTTTGCAATTGAACGAATTGCAATTGTCTAAATATGACAATCATTACCAAAAACTAAAAATCATTTTTGAGCGTACCATTGAACTAATCGAAACGCACAATCCTGACGAGATTGCGATTGAAGCACCTTTCTTTGGTAAAAACGTGCAATCGATGTTAAAGTTGGGTCGTGCCCAAGGTGTTGCAATGGCAGCAGGACTTTCGAGAGATATTCCGATTACTGAGTACGAACCTAAAAAGATAAAAATGGCGATTACCGGAAACGGAAATGCCAGCAAGGAACAAGTCGCCAAAATGCTGCAACAACTTTTAGGCCTAAAAGAATTACCTAAAAACCTAGATTCAACCGATGGGTTGGCGGCTGCAGTTTGTCATTTCTTTAACTCGGGAAAAATCGTTGCCGGAAAAAGTTATACGGGTTGGGATGCTTTTGTAAAACAAAACGAAGATAAAATTAGAAAATGAATCAATGTGCCAATTTGATAATTAGAAAATTTTACAGACACGAAAAGAATTATCTAATTTTCTAATTACCCCTATTATCTAATTAAAAAATGTCAGGAATATATATTCATATACCATTCTGCAAGCAAGCTTGCCATTATTGCGACTTTCATTTTTCGACTTCTATGAAAAAGAAAGACGATATGGTTTTGGCTTTAGCCAAAGAAATTGCCATGCGCAAAAATGAGTTTTCAACTGAAATGGTAGAAACCATTTATTTTGGTGGTGGAACACCTTCTGTTTTGACAAATGACGAAATAAAATTTTTAATTTCAGAAGTTTATAAAAATTATAGTGTTGTCGAAAATCCCGAAATTACACTCGAAGCCAATCCGGATGATTTATCGACCGAACGAATTCTGGAATTATCTAAAAGCCCCATAAACCGCTTAAGCATAGGGATTCAGTCTTTTTATGAAGAAGATTTAAAAATGATGAATCGTGCGCATAATTCGGAGGAAGCCATAAATTGTTTAACAGAAGCAACAAAATATTTTGATAATATCTCACTCGATTTAATTTACGGGATTCCGGGACTAACAGATGAAATGTGGAGGAAAAATATCGAAACGGCATTATCTTTTGGTATTCCGCATATATCGAGTTATGCTTTGACGGTTGAACCTAAAACGGCTTTAAGAAAACTAATCGATACCGGGAAAATCGCTGAACCAGAAGACGAAGTAGCTTCAAACCATTTTATGATTTTGGTTGAAACGCTTCAAAAAAATGGCTTTATTCATTACGAATTATCCAATTTTGGGAAGGAGAATTATTTTTCTAAAAACAATTCAGCCTATTGGTTGGGAAAAAAATATATCGGAATTGGGCCTTCGGCACATAGCTATAATGGCGAAAAAAGAGGCTGGAATGTAGCGAATAATTCGCTTTACTTAAAGTCGATTCAAAATGATGAACTTCCAATCGAAACTGAAACCCTAACCATTTCTGATCGTTATAACGAATATATTATGACAGGATTACGAACCATTTGGGGCGTTTCGTTAGAAAGAATTGAAACTGAATTTGGCGTAGAATATCTTGATTATCTAACAAATCAAAGTCAGAAATTCTTGGATGATGATTTGCTTTTCATCGAAAATAACATTATAAAACCAACCGCAAAAGGAAAATTTTTAACGGATGGAATTGCTTCAGATTTATTTTATCTAAATTTAGAATGAGAGCTTAACCGCAAGGTTCGCTAAGATTTACGCAAAGAACGCTATTTATTTTTTTATAAGAATAAATTTGCGTAAATATTTTAAATACCACATTTGAGTTTTTAAATTTAAAATTAATACTCATGTGAGAAAATGAATTATCAAGAATTGTATTTAACTGTGCTTTAAAAGTTCATCAAACTTTGGGACCTGGACTTTTGGAAAGCACTTATGAGGAATGTCTTTTTTACGAATTAAAAAAGTTAGGCTTAGAAATTGAAAAACAAAAACCTTTACCTTTAATTTACGAAGAAGTAAAACTAGATATTGGTTATCGACTAGACATTATAGTTGAAAATAAATTAATTTTGGAAATAAAATCTGTTGATGTTTTAAATGAAGTTCATTTTGCTCAATTATTAACCTATTTAAAATTAACAAATTGTAAATTAGGCTTATTAATAATTTTCAATGTAGCTTTAATAAAAAACGGCATTAGAAGAATTGTAAACAATCTTTAAAAAACTTTGCGCCCTTTGCGTAAACCTTAGCGAACCTTGGGGTTAAATAATATGTTAGCAAAAATCAACAACTTCGAAATAGACCTATCAAAACCCATTGATATTTCGATTCCGTTAACGAATACAGATGAAAATCCGATTGCATGGTACATAGAAAAACCGGTAATTGAACCGGTCGTTTTTGGAGATTGGATTGGGAAAGTTTCTGAGGGAAAATCATCGACGAATTTCAATAATATCTTTTTCAATCCGCATGGGCACGGAACGCATACGGAATGCTTAGGACATATAACGAATGATTTTTACAGTATCAATCAATCTTTGAAGCAGTTTTTCTTTTTTGCAAAACTGATTACGGTTGAGCCAGAAAAAGTTGGTGATGATTGGATGATTACAAAAGAACTAGTTGAAAAAGCAATGCGCACTTCGACTTCGCTCAGTGTGACAACTGAAGCTCTTATTATCAGAACACTTCCAAATCACAAAGACAAAAAGTCCCGAAAATACTCCAATACAAATCCGCCTTATTTGTCTGAAGAAGCCGCGATTTTCATCCGCGAAAGCGAAATTCAACATTTGCTAATCGATTTGCCAAGTGTTGACAAAGAGCATGACGAAGGAAAATTATTAGCCCATAAAGCATTTTGGAATGTAAAAGACACTTTAAACCTAAATCCAGATGCACGTTTGAATGCAACAATTACCGAAATGATTTATGTTCCGGACGAAATTGAAGATGGAGACTATATACTAAATTTACAAATCGCTTCGTTTGAAAATGATGCAAGTCCGAGTAAACCGATATTATACAAAATTGTAGATTTTAGATTTTAGATTCTACTTCTGCAAAAAATCTAAATTCTGAAATCTAAAATCTAAAATTAAAATGATCACCGTATCTACAGACAAAACCAAACTTGAAGTTCCGTTTATACAAAATTTCCTCAAGGATATTTATTGGGCTGCGGGAAGAACTATCGAAGAAGTTCAGACTACAATTGATGCTTCGGTTTGTTTTGGAATTTACCTGAACGATAAACAGATTGGCTTTGCCAGAGTGATTACAGATTATGTCGTTTTTGGCTATGTAATGGATGTGTTTATCACCGAGGAACATCGCGGAAAAGGATATTCGTCTATTTTAATCGAAAATATGATGAACGAACACATTCTTAAGAACATTCAAATTTGGAGATTGGCTACAACTGATGCGCACTTTTTATATCGTAAATTTGGTTTTACTCAATTGGAACATCCCGAAAAATTAATGGAGAAAAAAGTATAATGAAAACAATAATCAAACTCGAAGAAGCGGCTTTATTTATTCTGGGAATCTTTTTATTCAACCGCTTAAATTTTGATTGGTGGTGGTTTTTGGTTTTAATTTTAGCGCCGGATTTGTCTATGCTGGGCTATCTTTTTGGGAATAAAAGCGGTGCATTTTTTTATAATGTATTTCATCATAAAGGGATTGCACTTTTAACTTATGCTTTAGGATGTTATTTAAGTATTCAAACGATTCAATTAGCCGGAATTATTTTATTTTCACATTCTGCAATGGATCGAATTTTTGGTTACGGTTTAAAATACGAGAAAGGTTTTAAATACACACATTTAGGTGAAATTGGTAAATAAAATAAGATGAATCTAGAAACATTTTACGAATATTGTCTTTCGAAAAAAGGAGTTAGCGAACATTTTCCTTTTGATGAAGATACTTTGGTTTTTAAGGTGGGCGGAAAAATGTTTACCTTATCTTCCTTATCACAATGGGAAAAAAATGAACCTTCAGTCAATTTAAAATGCGATCCGGAACGTGCCCAGGAACTGAGAGCCGAATATGATGAGATAAAACCGGGATTCCATATGAGCAAAGTGCATTGGAATACGATTGCCTTAAACGGAAATTTATCGAATACCTTGGTCAAAGAATTAATCGATCATTCGTATGAATTGGTTTTCAAAAGTTTGACAAAGAAAATTCAGAATGAAATTATTGAATTAGAAAATTAGGCATTACATTTGCAATGTCAGTCAAAAAACTTAGCAACTCAGTTACCTGGTAACTCAGCAACTTTATTAAACCATGAAAGAACAATTTAAAAAATTTCTGAACGAAGAACAAGATCCAAAAGCGATTGAAAAAGTCACTTCAAAACTCAATGATTTATTGATGAAAGGTGAAGAAATTGGATATATTGCCGTTCAAAAAAAACCGGCAATTACTGTTTTTCCTGATAGTATTGTATTAACAAACAAACGAATCATTATTTGTCAACCTAAAAATTTAGGCCTTTCAATGGATTTTACAGATTATACCTGGGATAATGTTGCGGGTGCTTTTGTAAAAGAAAATATTTTAGGTTCTGAATTCTCATTTAATACCAATACTGATTTTTCTATTTCGATTGATTACATTCCGAAAATTCAGGCCAGAAAAATATATACTTACGCAAAAGAGCAATTGGATTTAATAAAAAATCCTATTATTGCCGAAACTCCAATTGCAGAAACAGCACAAGTTGTTGAAGAAGAAGACGATATTGAAGATGAAGTGGAAGAAGTTGAAACGGAAGAAGTAACCAATTATGCTGAAATTATGCCGGCTGCTACTCCATCTTATACAGAAACTTATGAGCCAATTCAGCCAGCACAACCTGCAACAGGAGATCGTAAATTAAGTGATTTATCTAAAGAAGAACTTTTTGATAAATTACAGAATTATAAAAAATTGCTTGATAATGGTTTAATCATGCAAGGTGAATATGATGCTTACAAAAAAGAAATATTGAGCTATATGTAATAATCTAACCGCAAAGAGGGCGCAAGGATTTTACGCAAGGTTCGCAAAGAAAAAAACCATCAGTTTTATAGCTGATGGTTTTTCTTTATATAAACTTGCGAACTTTGCGCATTCCTTTGCGATTAAGCCTTTTTACAAAGTTGCTTTCTGCTTTTCAACAAAACTATTCGATTGCAGTTCTAATAACTCCGTTGCATTTTTACGCTGCAGATCGTATAGATTTTTATCTTCGGCGATATCAGCATAAACTTTATCATGCATTTCGGCACTGGTTTTTACTAATAAATCACGTTGGTATTTGTTTTGTGCCAAAGTTGCTTTCATCGCAGTTTCGGCTTCTTCTTGTTTAAAATCGAATTCGCCTTTTGGAGCTAAAAGTTTCGCAATAATTGGAGACGTTTCGATCGCCAGAAACAACAACATAATAAAGAATGACGGCAACCACGGCAATTTATCCAATGCGTTTATACGCGCCATTAAACCATCAAAACCTTCAATGATGGGTTGAGTTTGCGATACTTTTTTATCTAAATCGGCTTGTAATTGTTTGCCTGCTTTTTCTTTCTCGGCAATTTTAGCTTCATTAGTCGCTTTTAGAGTTTCAAATTCTTTTAATGCGGCATCGTGTTTTTCTCGCTTTTCTTTATAAACAGGACCTTTTCCGAGTTTTTTAGTTCCGGTAGTCCCTTCAGCTTCTGTGATATAAGTAGAATAAAGTGCATTTACTTCTTTTTCTTTGTTCACAATATCTGTTTTTAAAGCCGCAATTTCAGCTTTATTTTTATCTAAATCTGATTTGAAATAATTACCCACTTGTTTTTTATTGGCCAATTCCATTTCATTTTTTTCCTTCAATAAAACGGTATTGATTTCTTTTTCGAAAATTTTAATCTCCAAAGGTTTCGAAATTACGATAGCAATAATAACGGCCAACATAATTCGGGGAGTCGCTTGCAGAAATTCATCAAAAAAACGATCTCTTTTTTTAATCGTCGAAACAATAAATCGGTCCAGATTAAAAATAAGTAAACTCCAGACAAATCCAAAAGCGACAGCCGGATAAATAGAGTCAAAAACAGTAAAAAGCGCATAAGCACTGGCCAAAAAAGCCATAACGGCAGTAAAGAAAACCGTGGCGCCAATACCAACATATTTGGTTTGTTCGCCTTCTGAGCAACCTTCGAGCAGGTCACGATCAGCTCCTGAACACAGGATAAAAAATTGTTTAAGCATGATTGATGATTTTTGATTATGATTGATAGGGCAAATTTAGCGCCAAAAATTTAATTCTGTGTTAAATAGTTGATTTGTTTTCTGTTGCGCTCATAAAAATTTCATTTTTATTAAATGTTATTTTAACATTAATCTATTTCTAATGTTAGGAGGGAATCATAACACTACCTTAATTTTTTCCAACGTCTTTAATAACATTAAGGTTCTAGTTTCGCAACAAAACAAACTAAAACACAATGAAAAAAATTTATTTAGTAGTAACATTCATGCTATTGGCCTTTTCGGGTTATGCCCAAAAAGCCATAATCTCAGGAAAAGTATTAGATGTTGATGACAAACTTCCTTTACCAGGAGCAATGATTCAAATTGTAGGCGAAAACAAATACACAGTTTCAGATTATAATGGTCGTTTTGAATTATTGAACATTAATGTAGGAACATACAAAGTAGAAGTAAAATATATAGGATATACCGCCATTACACAGGAAATTACTGTAGAACAAGGCAAAAATAACGTAATTGATTTTGCACTTAAAACTTCGGGAACTGAATTGAACGAAGTGGTTGTTGGAGACATTTTAAAAGGTCAGGCCAAAGCGTTGAACCAACAAAAAAACAGTAAAAATATCGGAAACATTATTTCATCTGACCAAATGGGGCGTTTCCCTGATGCCAATGTTGGAGACGCTTTAAAACGTGTTCCGGGTATCACCATGCAAAACGATCAGGGTGAAGCACGTAACATTATTATTAGAGGTTTAGCTCCGTCATTGAACTCGGTAACTTTAAATGGTGACAGAATCCCGTCTGCAGAAGGAGATAACAGAAACGTTCAAATGGATTTAATTCCGTCTGATATGATTTCGACTATCGAAGTTAACAAAACCCTGACTTCAGATATGGATGCTGATGCTATTGGAGGTTCTGTAAATTTAGTAACAAGAGCAACTCCAAATGGTGAAAGAATCTCGGCAACTCTTGCGGGTGGCTATATGCCAATTCGCGAACACGCTACTTATACAGCAGGATTGGTTTATGGAAATCGTTTTTTAGATAATAAGTTGGGAGCTGTTTTTAGCGGATCTTACAATAACGTAAACTACGGATCTGATAATATCGAAAACGAATGGGTAAAAGATAAATTCGGGAATGAGTACCTGCAAGCTTCAGAAATTAGAAAATATGATGTACAACGTATTCGTCGCAGCGGATCTGTAGCTTTAGATTATAAGTTTGATGAAAACAATACCATTTTTGCCAATGCCATTTATAACTGGAGAGACGACAGAGAAAACCGTTTTAGAACGACTTATGACGATATTGAACCTATTTATAACGGCGAACAAATTACAGGTTTTGAAGGTCGTGTAAAACGCCAGATAAAAGGTGGAGTTGACAATGATCGTAATAAAAACAGAAGATTAGAAGATCAGCGTGTGCAGAATTATTCGATTCGCGGAGAACATTTAATCAACTCTAAATTAGATTTAGACTGGTCAGCAAACTATGCAAAAGCAAGAGAATATCGTCCGCAGGAGCGTTATATCGAATACCGTCAAAAAGGTCTTGAAATGACAGAAGATTTATCTGATATCCGATTTCCTTTGATGACAACAGTTGGAGAATCTACAGATAAATTCAAATTTGACTCCGTTACAGAAAACACAGATGAAACGAGCGAAAGCGAATTTGGAGCAAAGGTTAATATTCGTTTTCCTTTTACCATTATTCCATCTGAAAAAGGACGATTAAGAACCGGATTAAGACTTCGATTAAAAGAAAAGGAAAGAAATAATATGTTCTATTCTTACGAGCCAATCAACGACGGAATGGAATTATTATCTGAAGTACCTACTAATTATTATGATGGAAAAAACTTTAATCCGGGTAGTAAATATGTTCCGGGAATTTTCGCCTCTGCAAGCTTTTTAGGAAGTTTAGATTTAAACAATTCAACATTATTTGATAAAACATCAGATCCTGCAGAATATTTAGCAGTAAATTATAATGCCAAAGAAAGTATTTATGCTGCTTACGTAAGATGGGATCAGGATTTTAATGATAAACTATCAATGGTTTTAGGTTTCAGGGTTGAAAACACTCATATAGATTACACCGGAAACCGCGTTTTGGATGAAGAAGAATTAGAAAGCCAAATCAACACAAAAAACTCTTATACCAATTTATTGCCAAGTATCTCTTTACAATATAATGCTACCAAAGATTTAGTTTTAAGAGCTGCTGTTACAACGGCTTTGGCAAGACCAAACTATTATGCATTGGCTCCTTATGTAAACAATATTGCTGCCGATAAAGAAATTACAGCAGGAAATCCTGATCTTGAGGCAACTTACTCTTACAACTATGATTTCATGGCCGAGAATTATTTTAAATCTGTTGGTTTAATTTCAGGAGGAGTTTTCTATAAAAAATTAGATAATTTTATCTACAATTATAGCGATAATCAGTATGATGCTGCAAAATTTGCTGCTGATTTCCCTAATCAGACTAATCCAATTCCAGCGGGAGAAAACTGGTCGTTCCTGCAATCAAGAAACGGAGATACGGTTGATGTTTATGGTTTCGAAGTGGCTTTTCAACGTCAGTTAGATTTTCTTCCTGGTAAATTCCTGAAAGGATTTGGTATTTATTTGAACTATACCTACACAAAATCTAAAGCAAAAGGAATTGCCGATGAAGACGGAAACGAAAGAAACAACATCAGTCTTCCGGGTACAACGCCACATATGTTCAACGGATCATTGTCTTGGGAAAATAAACGTTTTTCTGCCAGAGTTTCGACAAATTTCACTTCAGATTATTTAGATGAATTAGGTTCAGAATCTTATAAAGACAGTTACTACGACAAACAATTTTTCTTAGATGCCAATGCTTCTTACAAGATTACTCCTAAACTTCGTCTTTTTGCCGAAGCCAACAATTTAACTAACCAGCCTTTACGTTACTACCAAGGAGTTGAGGCGCATACCAAACAAGCAGAGTACTATCAGGCCAGATATAATTTTGGTTTGAAACTTGACTTGTAATAATCAATTTATAAAATGCTTAAATTAGACAGAACTTAGCGGTTCTGTCTAGTTTTATTAAATGAAATCCATAATGAAAAATAAATCTATAATAGCTTTTTTACTTTTAAGTACTTTATTCATCGCTTGTAAAGATGACAAACTTGCTCCCGTTGCTGCAAATGCAGTAAAACCTACAGTGGTTACCGAAGCTTTACCTCACGATACAGACGATCCTTCGATCTGGATTCATCCAACAGATGCTTCTAAAAGTATTATCGTAGGAACAGATAAAGATACCGACGGCGGTTTGTATGCCTTTGATTTAAAAGGGAAAATCGTTGCAAAATCAGAAGTTTTAAAACGCCCGAATAATGTTGACATCGCTTACGGTTTAATTATTGACGGAAAAAAAGTAGATGTTGCCATAACCACAGAACGTGAATCGAACAAAATAAGAGTTTTTAGTTTACCGGATCTAAAAGCAATTGATAATGGCGGAATTGCTGTTTTTGAAGGTGAAGAATTACGCGATCCAATGGGAATTGCCTTGTATACCCGAAAAAGCGATGGTAAAATCTTTGCTATTATAGGCCGAAAATCAGGACCGTCAGGAAGTTATTTATGGCAATACGAACTTTCCGGAAACGGGAAATTTGCTACAGCAAAAGTGGTTAGAAAGTTTGGAGCTTATAGCGGAAAAAAAGAAATCGAAGCCATTGCCGTTGATAACGAATTAGGAACTGTTTTGTATTGCGACGAACAATTCGGAATTAGAAAATACAAAGCTGATCCTGCTTTAAATGACAATAAAGAGATAGCCCTTTTTGGAAAAACAGGTTTCAAAGCAGATAACGAAGGAATCGCTATTTATAAAAAAACAGATTCTACCGGATATATTTTAGTATCCAACCAGCAAGCGAATACTTTTATGGTGTATCCAAGAGAAGGCGCAAAAGGAAACCCGAACGATTATCCTCTATTGGCAGAAATTCCAACATCGACTATTGAATGTGATGGTGCCGATGTTACCAGCGTAAATTTAGGAGGAAACTTCAAAAACGGTCTTTTCGTAGCCATGAGCAACGGAATGACGTTTCACTATTACGCCTGGGATTTGATCCAGAAACGTATCGACGAAGCTAAGAAATAAGTTTTCAGTCGCAGTCTTCAGTTTCTTAACTGTGACTGAAGACTGAGAGTGAGAGTGAGAGTGAGAGTGAG
>NZ_JADKPQ010000030.1:0-56921 GCF_015350725.1 Flavobacterium sp. CSZ | reverse complement strand
TGGAGATCCTAAGTTTACTAATAATACGCCTTTCATTATAATTTTCTTGCTTTAGGCTTTAAGCTTTAGGCTTTAAGCATTTGTTTAAATTTTCGTCAAAAGTAGCACTAGCCACTTCTTAGAAATATGATAATTATTATTTTTTATTTATTGTTGAATATAGAAAATCAATTTGCTAGCTATTGGCACACGGATTAAATGGGTTAAGCTGGTTTTCGCAGATAATTGATTCGTGCTAATTCATGAAATTAGTGTTTGATAAAACTCTAAACATTCGTATTTATCGACATCAAATACTTCTTTGGAGTTGTCGCAAACTTTTTCTTGAAAGCCGCTATAAAGTGACTTCCAGTACTGTAACCAATCTTCAACCCTACTTCGTTTACATTATATGATCCACTGTCTAATAGTTTTCTGGCGAAATCCATTTTATAATCAAATAGAAATCCATAAACGGTATCGCCGTAAATTTGTTTGAAACCCATTTTGAGTTTCTTCAAATTCAAACCAATTTCATCTGCCAGTTCTTGTAATCCCGGTGGTTCGGCCATATTGGCGATGATGATTTCCTTGGCTTTTCTAATCTTCAAAACGTTATCTTCATCAATCAAAAACGGACATTGTTCTGCGTTTGGATCTTCAGTTCTATTAAAATACAAGCTTAACAATTCGTATCCTTTTCCCTTATAATAAAGATTCTTTATCGACGGATGTAAGTTATAATGAAACAGTTGACTTAAAACAATCGCCATCGACGGACTAATATTTCCTTCGTTATAATACTTTTTGTCCTTATTATCCGGACTCAGGAAAGTAATATAGTCGGCTTCGGCAGAAAACAACGCGTGAAATTTCTTAATCGAAACAATCACGGAGATCACCCAGGAATTTGGAGCCAACTCTAAATTCAATGGTAATTCTTTCTGCGGATTGTATAAAAGCAGTGATTTTTCTTCTTTCAAATCTAAAGCATAGCTGCCCTGATTGAATAAGAATTTGGCATTGCCTTTTATCCCGAAATGAAACTGTATCAGGCCACTACCTACTTCGTGCTGTCCGAAAAAGGGCTCTGAACTGTCATTTTGAAAACGAATAAGCGTAAAGTCGTCTTCAATTTTAATAATTTCCTGAGAACTCATAGCGATATTTTTTTAGTACAAAAATCAAGATAATTCCATTTTGTTATTTAGAATCACTCTAAACAAAACATTTCTAACCAATTGATTTTGCTACAAAAATACTTCTTTTTGCATAAAAACAGTCGTTTAGAAACAAAAAATCACATAGCGATACAAAAAGTACTTTGAGCGTTACTTTTATAAAGACTATAGTGATAATTTTGTTGCACTTTTATGAAAGTGAATTTATGGAAAACAATAACGTACCTAAACATCTTTATTTTTACTCAGTTGGTTTGAGTTATAAAAAAGCTGATGCTGAGGTAAGAGGTAAATTTAGTTTGGATGCAATTGCAAAAACGCGTTTGCTGGAACAAGCTAAAGAAGAAGGAATTGAAAGTTTGATTGTCACTTCGACCTGCAACAGAACCGAGATTTATGGTTTTGCAGAACATCCGTTTCAATTGATAAAACTAATTTGTGATAACAGCAACGGTTCAGTTGATGCTTTTCAGAAAGTTGGTTTTGTTTACAAAAATCAGGAAGCTATTGGTCATATGTTTCGTGTAGGAACTGGTTTAGACAGTCAGATCTTAGGCGATTTTGAGATTATTTCTCAAATCAAGACCAGTTTTGCACATTCAAAATCTTTAGGTTTGGCCAATGCTTTTTTAGAAAGATTGGTAAATGCTGTAATCCAGGCCAGCAAAAAAATTAAGAACGAAACAGAAATTAGTTCTGGAGCGACTTCGGTGTCTTTTGCATCGGTACAATACATTCTTAAAAATGTAGAGGATATTGGCAATAAAAATATTTTACTTTTCGGAACAGGAAAAATCGGAAGAAATACTTGCGAGAATCTTGTAAAACATACCAAAAACGAACACATTACTTTAATCAACAGAACGAAAGACAAAGCTGAGAAATTGGCCGGAAAACTCAATTTGATTGTTAAAGATTATTCTGAGTTACACTTAGAACTTCAAAAAGCCGATGTTGTTGTTGTCGCTACAGGTGCTCAAAACCCAACAGTTGATAAAGCGATTTTAAATCTAAAGAAACCTTTATTGATTTTAGATTTATCGATTCCAAAAAACGTGAATGAAAACGTAGAGGAATTAGAAGGTGTAACTTTGATTCACATGGATTATTTGTCTCAACTGACAGATGAAACTCTTGAAAATAGAAAATTACACATTCCTGCTGCCGAAGCGATTATCGAAGAAGTAAAAGAGGAATTCATCACCTGGACAAAAGGAAGAAAATTTGCTCCAACCATAAATGCTTTAAAAGAAAAACTGAATGCTATTAAAGTTTCAGAATTAGATTTTCAAAGTAAAAAAATTGCAGATTTTAATGAAGCTCAGGCTGAAATCATCAGCAACAGAATCATCCAGAAAATCACTACGCATTTCGCAAACCACTTAAAAGACGACGACACCATGGTCGATGAAAGCATCGAATGGATCGAGAAAGTCTTTAAAATAAAAGCATCTTAAATAAAATTTAAACCATATAAGTTATATAAGTTCATTTAATAGCAAACGGTTAATTCTTTTTCAACCTTAACCTAACTGCTTAAATTATCTTATATAACTTATATGGTGAAATTCAACAAAATGGCTGAAAAAACAATCAGAATTGGAACTCGCGATAGCGAACTAGCACTTTGGCAAGCACATACTGTCGAAAAAAAACTAAATGATTTAGGTTATAAAACCGAAATTGTTGCGGTAAAATCTACAGGCGATATTATTCTTGACAAACCGCTATACGAACTGGGAATCACCGGAATATTTACTAAAACCTTAGACATTGCCATGATCAATGGCAGTATTGATATTGCAGTGCATTCTATGAAAGATGTTCCAACGGCTTTACCAAAAGGGATTGTTCAGGCAGCAGTTTTGGAGAGAGCTAATGTTCTGGACATTTTAGTGCATAAAGGTAATCCTGATTTTGCAAATCCAAGTACTATTGCAACCGGAAGTTTACGTCGTCAGGCGCAATGGTTCAATAAATACCCTAATCATACTGTGGTTGATTTACGCGGAAACGTAAACACCCGTATGCAAAAACTACAAGACAATAACTGGGACGGAGCTGTTTTTGCTGCTGCAGGTTTAGAGCGCATTAACCTGAAACCAGGAAATTATATCGATCTTGATTGGATGATTCCGGCTCCGGCACAAGGTGCAATGCTGGTTGTAGCAATGGAAAACGACAATTATACGCTTGATGCACTTTCGCAATTGAATCATATCGAAACTGAAATCTGTACCTATATCGAACGTCAGTTTTTGAGAACTCTTGAAGGTGGCTGTACGGCGCCAATTGGAGCTTTGGTGAAATATAATGAAGAGGAAGACACATTGCATTTTCAAGGCGTTTTACTTTCGGTTGATGGAAAACAAAAACTGGAAATCGACAAAACCGTTGATATTTCAGAATGGAAGAAACTAGGTTTCTTCGCCGCTCAGGAAATTTTAAACAATGGCGGAGCAGAATTGATGGCATCTATTAAAGAATCTCTAAAAAAATAATGGCGAAATCAATTCAAATACTATCTACAAAAAAGCTATCGGGCGAACAAAAACAAGCATTGGTAAAAGCCAATATTGAAGTAACCGAATCTGATTTTATTCAAACCCAAAACAAACCTTTCGAACTTAAAGACCTCAACGAGAATCTGATTTTCACTAGTCAGAATGCGGTTCATAGCGTTTTATCTGATCCAAAATCTGAAGCACTGAAAACCAAAAATGTTTTTTGTGTTGGTTTAAAAACCAAAATTCTTTTATCTGAAAACGGTTTCAACGTTGTAGCTTATACCGGTTATGCAACAGATTTAGCCGAAATCATTACTTTGATTTACCGTAATGAAAGTTATACTTTCTTTAGCGGAAATCTTCGTAGAGAAACTTTACCACAAGCTCTAAAAGATGCTGATGTGAAATTCAATGAAATTCAGGTTTATGATACGTCATTAACGCCACAAAAAATAAAAGCTACTGTTGACGGAATCTTATTTTTTAGTCCTTCGGGCGTTGAAAGTTATTTGAAAGACAACACAATCAAGAAAGAAAAGTGCTTTTGCATTGGAGAAACAACCGCAGAAGCTTTACATAAAATTACAAAAAACATCATTATTGCAGATCAGCCAACGGTTGAAGACGTAATTGAAGATGTAATTGTTGAATATAGCAATACGCTTTAAGCCTTAGGCAATAAGCAAAAAAATAACACAAACAAACGCTTAAAGCCTAAAGCTTAAAGCCTAAAGCCATAAAAAAATGTTAAAAAACGACTTATTTTTAAAAGCATTAAAAGGAGAAACAGTTCAGCGTCCGCCAGTATGGATGATGCGTCAAGCCGGAAGATATTTACCGGAATTTATCGCTTTGCGTGATAAATACGATTTTTTCACCCGTTGTCAGACTCCTGAGTTGGCTGCGGAAATCACAGTTCAGCCTATTCGCAGAATTGCGCCGGATGCTGCAATTTTATTCTCGGATATTTTGGTTGTTCCGCAAGCAATGGGAATTGAAGTTTTAATGAAAGAAAATTTTGGTCCGTTTTTACCAAATCCAATTCGTTCTTTAGCAGATGTTCATAGAGTTTATGTTCCGGACATTCAGGAAAGTTTAGGTTATGTAATGGACGCCATTAAATTGACTAAAGAAATGCTGAACGATGAAGTGCCTTTAATTGGTTTCGCTGGTTCACCTTGGACAATCTTTTGTTATGCTGTTGAAGGAAAAGGATCTAAAAGTTTTGATACGGCTAAAGGTTTTTGCTTTTCAAATCCTGCTGCAGCACATACTTTATTACAAAAAATTACAGACACTACTATTTTATACTTAAAAGAAAAAGTAAAAGCTGGAGTTGATGCCGTTCAGATTTTTGATTCATGGGGAGGAATGCTTTCTCCGGTTGATTATCAGGAATTCTCATGGAAATACATCAACCAAATCGTTGAAGCTTTGGCTGATCACGCTCCGGTTATTGTTTTCGGAAAAGGATGTTGGTTTGCTCTTGGCGAGATGGGTAAAAGTAGAGCTTCGGCTCTTGGAGTAGACTGGACTTGTTCAGCTAGAAATGCGCGTTATTTATCTGGTGGAAACATCACTTTACAAGGAAATTTTGATCCGTCAAGATTACTTTCACCAATTCCAACCATCAAAAAAATGGTTCACGAAATGATCGACGAGTTCGGAAAAGATAAATATGTTGTAAATTTAGGTCACGGAATTTTACCAAATATACCTGTAGACCACGCAAAAGCGTTTATTGACGCAGTGAAGGAATACGGAAACTAAATATAGTATTCGGTTTTCAGTCGCAGTTTTCAGTCTCATTTTAAGCTGAAAATTGCGACTGAGACTGAAAACTAAAAAAAACCTTAGATGTTTGCAAACCTAAACTTCACCAAAAACTCACCATTTTCTTTTGTAGAATATGGATTTCAGGCGTATTATGCGACTGTATTTTTGATGGTTTGGCTGCATCCGGAAGAACACAATGTGAGTATGATAAATGACCTGGCTATTTTAATGGCTTTCGAATTTATCATGGTGCACTCTGGAGTTTTTATGGCGGTTATGCCCAAAAAATTATCTCTTTTTGTGTTTTTTCCCATGTATGGATTGTTTGCAATGGCTTTTCATCATTCTGTTATTAATACCAATATTTTATATATTTACTTGCTAACGGTTTTAAACCGAATGCGATTTGCTTTTTCTGATGTAAGTCCGGAAGTTCGGGCAGTGCAAATTGGCAAATCTGTTGCGAAGGCAATGTTGTATTTCTTTTTAATTTTTGCAGTTTGTTTTGGAAATAGTATAATTCCTAAATTTGGATTAACAGATGAATTTTTAGAAAAATCCAAGTATTTTGACACTGTAAAATCAAGCGGATTGTTTATTGAAAAACCTTATGTACCAATATGTATGGGTTTTATATACTACTCTTTACCAGTTTTGTATTTTATCTACCGAACCATTAAAAGCTTTGGCAAAAATAATAACGATACTTTTCAGGAAGAGAGATTAATCTTTAGCAAAACAACATACAATCAGAAGTTAAAATCGGATAAAAGATAAGAAATCATGCTCAACAAAGGCTTAAGAGATGAGGAAAGTATCAGAATAGAGAATACTCTAAGAACCTTGCATGCGTTAATTTTTGTTCCAAAGTTTTGGAACGCCGAAGATACAAGTCTGATAGATGAACAACTTAAGGGTTTTGGATTAAGCTTAGAAAGAACAATCGAAATACCGGAGGAAGAACTGATTCTTCTTTTACAACAATGTCATCTCGACTGGAATCAGCAGGAACAATTTGCAGATATTTTAATAGGTTTGTCTCAGGAAAAACAATTTGATTTTTTCGGAAAAGCACTTGCTATTTACCAATATATCCAAAAAGAAAGCAAAGTTTTTTCTTTTGGAATAAATACTAAAATTGCTTCGGCTAAAAACAAATAGACATGAGTTTTACAGATTGGAAAATAGACCGAATTGAACATGTTTTGCCTAAAGAATTTTACAATTTAGTAGATAAAAACAGCAATCATATTGGAAAAACTTTCCCAGTAACTCTGGTCAATTCCGATTCATTAAAAAAAGCAGAAGATTTTTTGGAAGTCAGTAGTAATAAAGAAAAAACCAAGGAAGGTTTTTATTTTTACGCAAGAGATATCCAAACCAACAATTTAATTGGTTATTTGTGTGTAAAAACCATTGATTACCGCATTTCAAAATGTGAATTAGGTTATTTTGTTGATGAAGATTATCAAGGAAAAGGAATTACATCAAAAATGGTTTCGGATGCGCTTGATTTTTGTTTCAATAAATTAATATTGAACAAGGTTTTTATATGTACTTCAGAAATCAATTTAGCAAGCCAGCGAATTGCATTAAAACATAATTTTAAACAAGAAGGAATTTTACGAGACGAATTTAGAAATGGTGACGGCGAATTGCAAAATACTGTTTACTTTGGACTGCTTAAATCAGAATATAATAAAAAGTAAGCTTATTAAAAACATGGAAAATTAGTGGGTTACAAATTGTAACTAACTGAAATCTTAAAAGAAAATAGGTAAAAAAGTAGTCAATAAATTAAATGCTATTGATTATTTGGAGAATAAAAAAGAATTACAATAACAATGAAAGATAAATTTTACGCATACATACAAAAATTGCAAGATCAGATTTGCACCGGATTAGAAGCCGTTGACGGAACAACGAAATTTCGTGAAGATCTTTGGAAACGCCCAGAGGGCGGCGGCGGAAGAACGCGCGTTATTGAAAACGGAAATGTTTTCGAAAAAGGCGGTGTCAACATTTCGGCCGTTCATGGGAAATTACCGGAAGCGATGCAAAAGATGTTTGGCGTTGGTGAAGCTGATTTTTTTGCCTGCGGATTAAGTTTGGTTTTACATCCTAAAAATCCAATGACGCCAACGGTTCATGCCAATTGGCGTTATTTTGAAATGTACAACGAATCCGGAAAAGTAATCGAACAATGGTTTGGTGGAGGACAGGATTTAACGCCTTATTATTTGTTTGAAGAAGATGCAAAACACTTTCATCAAACCTGTAAAACGGCTTGCGATAAACACAATCCGGAGTTTTATCCAAAATATAAAAAACAATGTGATGCTTATTTCTGGAATGCACATAGAAACGAAGCGCGCGGAATTGGCGGTTTATTCTTTGATTATTGCAAAGCAAATGAGCAAATGTCTATGGAGGATTGGTACAATTTTGTTACCGAAGTTGGCGATAGTTTCTTAGAAGCCTATGTTCCAATTGTGGAAAAAAGAAAAAATTTGGAATACACTCCTGAAAACAGAACATGGCAGGAAATCCGTCGTGGTCGTTATGTCGAATTTAATTTGGTTCATGACAAAGGCACTTTATTCGGTTTAAAAACCAACGGGAGAATTGAAAGTATTTTGATGAGTTTACCTCCGCACGTACAATGGGTTTACGATCATCATGCAGAAGCCGGAAGTGACGAAGAAAAATTGGTGAATGTGTTAGAAAATCCTGTTGATTGGATTTAATATATTGATCCCAATATTTTATTTTAATACCTAAAAACATAGATTTAAAATTGTAATTTAGGCTTGTTTTTGGGTATTAAAAATAAACGAATGAATTTCAAACTGATTTACATAGCATTTTTTGCCAGCATTTTTGGGTGTTTTGCCCAGAATGATTCGCTGCAAAATCCCTATTTTAAATCGTATAATGATAAAATTACTGGAAGTATTTATTATTTAGATACTTCAAACAGTTTTCAGATTGCTTCAGGCACTCAGGATTCGGAAACATTTGTTAATCTTATACCAAATAGAAGAGAACAGATTGGTTTTAATCTGAATTATAAAATTATTGATATTTCTGTTGGTTTTGCACCAAAATTTCTAAGTCAGAACAAAGGCGATTATCATTCCAAACATTTTAATTTCAATACCCGTTTCTACTATAAAAAATGGATGCAATCGTTTACTTTCATCAATCAAAAGGGATTTTATATCAGTGATGATAATATAACGGCACAATTGCCGGATATGCGTACTATGAAAATTGGCGGATCAACATCTTATGTTTTCAATAATAAATTCTCTTTTAAAACCTTGGTTAGTCAAAACGAATGGCAGACCAAAAGCTCCGGAAGCTTTATCCCAACTTTTTCATTTTACTACACCAATATCGACTTAAACACTCCCGATACACCACCCGGAGATATTTATGTATTTACTTTGGCTCCATCCTACTACTATAATTTTGTAATTAGTGACAGGGTTTTAATTGGTGCCGGAGTTGCTTTAGGCGTTGGAATTAATGATATCAACGGAGACACATCTGCCTTATATCAAGCCGATTTCAATTTAAAATTGGCGTATAATAACGATCGTTTCTTTGCCTTTGCAAGTATTAACGCTGTAAGTTTTGCTCAGGACGAGAAAGTCAATCCCCGCTTGAATGATAATATTGCCACTTTAAAACTTTCTGCAGGTTACCGATTTGATCCACCAAAAAAAGTAAAAGAGGTTTATAATAAAGTAAATCAGAAAATAGGTTTGTAATAGTCATTAAATTTAAAACAACACATATGAAAAATAGAGAAAGATACATAGCACAATTAAACCGTATGCATTCCGGAAAAGGATTTATTGCTGCCCTGGATCAAAGTGGTGGAAGTACCCCAAAAGCCTTAGCGCAATACGGTGTAGAAGAAAGCAGTTTTACGAATGACGAAGAAATGTATACACTTGTGCATGAAATGAGAACCCGCATTATAAAAAGTCCTGCATTTGATCGCGAATATATACTGGGTGCTATTTTGTTTGAAAACACCATGGACCGTAAAATCGACGATCAATGGACAGCCGATTATTTGTGGGAGAAAAAAAACATAGTTCCTTTTCTAAAAGTCGACAAAGGACTTGCTGACATTGCCAATGGCGTACAATTGATGAAACCTATTGCTAATTTAGACGAATTGCTGACTCGTGCCGTAGAACGAAATGTATTTGGAACTAAGATGCGTTCTGTAATAAAAGAAGCCAATGCAACAGGAATTCGCGAAGTAGTCGAGCAGCAATTTGCGGTAGGTTTACAAATCTTCGAAAAAGGGCTTATACCAATTATAGAACCTGAGGTTGATATTTACAGCCCTGACAAAGAAAAATCAGAAGAAATTTTGAAAGAAGAAATCAAAAAACAACTTGATTTATTGGGAAAAGACGTAAAAGTAATGCTGAAATTGTCTCTTCCAACTGTAAATGATTTTTACAAAGAATTGATGTCAGATCCACATGTGGTACGTGTTGTGGCATTATCCGGCGGATACGGTCAGGATGAAGCCAATGATAAGCTTTCGCAAAACCACGGATTGATCGCCAGTTTCTCAAGAGCATTATCCGAAGGCCTTGCAGCTGGTCAGTCTGATGATGATTTTAATACTAAACTGGGCAAAACCATCAAAGAAATTTATGCCGCTTCGATCACATAATCGAATACTCTTTACTACATAAAAAAAATCCCCGAAAGTTTCAATTTTCGGGGATTTGCTTTTTTATAATTTTAAAACTATTTAGAGGTTAATTCCTGAGTTAAATCTAAAGTTTGCAGAATAATATTTTTATCAGATTTCAACGAGTTTAACTTAAATCCAAAAACCAATTTATTGTTGATTAACTTTTTAGGAGATTCAAATGTGATGTCTGAAAATTGCTCCGAAAACTTGCTGAATTTTCCTAAATCCGCAGGGTTAGCTTCACCTGATTTTCCAAATGCATTGATTAGCTCAGCCATATTCAGTTTTCCGAACATATAGTTTTTCTTCAAATCCTTTTTGGCTTCGCCAGAAAATGTACCGTTACCAGCATTAAAATAGTCAAATGTATTGGCTATTACAATAACATCTTTGTCTTTTTTGATGAAGATATCTCCGTATTCTTTGGTTCCGGTAATAACATAATAATTGTCTTTTTGCAACAGTACTTTTTTGCGAACCCCTAACTGCATCAATTTATCAGCAAAAGTAGGATGTGTCGAAGTAAAAATTACAGAAAATAACGGAACTGATTTCTTAGTCTTTTTATCAATTATTTTCTCTTCATAGTTTTCATCGTATTCGTATGATTTGGTCATAACTTCAATTTCCTTGAAACCGTATAGAAATGCGCTTAAATCACCATCAAAAAGTGTTGCGGTGGCTTCTTCATCAACAATTGTCGAAATTAAATCGGTAACAACAGCAATATCCTCTTTTACCAGTTTTGGACTCTGAAATATATCTGGTATTAGAGACGGGAAATTTTCCAGCGCCCCTTTTGTATTAACATGATAAGACATATACCCCAAAGGCTTTTGTGCAGGGAAATAATTAAAAACATTCTTGTTTATTTTTCTATTCGTGATTTTACTCACAACTTCAGCAAGCTCTGACGAATATTCGACAACCTCTTCTACACGTGCATTATTATTATCAAAATAAAAATCAAGATTGATGCCTTTTATAAAATTTCCAAAGCTTTTCTGCATAGGCAAAAACTTATCATAACCTCCAAAAATGGCCATTGGATAATTGGACATAGAATATAAACTTGTCATTGCAGCGCTATAATTTATCCAGGACGAAATATCGGCATTAGCGTTTATTTTTTCTGAACTTGGTGCAGTAAATCCATTTTCGAATAGCGATTTTATAATCTTATTCAGCTTTTCTGTTTGTTCCAGATTAAAAGTAGCTTCCTGAATCGTGTACGGTGCGTTTGCGGTATACTCTTGTTCTCCATTGTACGGAACCGGAGCTTCTTCAACCGCAACGGGAGCATCATTTATTGGGGTATCGATTATGATAGAAGGCTCTTCCGTTTTTGTTTCTTCGTAAACCTCATCAACAGCAACAGAATCTTGCCAAACAGTTTGACTTTCGGTTGTATAAAACCTCGAAGGAAGTCTTTGTGTCAGTTCCAGAATAACCAGGTAGTTATCATTCCATGCCAAAGTTTTGTTTTTACCTTTTGTATTAAAAACAGCATATTTACCTGCATCCTGAATCTGTACATTTTCGGCTGAACCATTCCCAAATTCCTTTATTATAAATTGTTTAACCGCTTCTCTGCTCTTTACGGGAATTGTAACCTGATAATACGGAATACTGTCTGAGAATTTTCCGTGAATGGTTATTTTTTGATCTAACTGAATAAGCTCGGTATATTTTGTAAAATCTAAGTCAGGCTTTTTAGCGCTGTATTTGGTTATGATGGGATGATTCAGGATTTCGGCAACGCTTACTTTTTTAGAAAGCTGGTTTCCGTTAAACTGAACAAAATAATCGTATTCGTTTTTATTGATTTGTCCAAAAGTTAAATAAGTGGCGAATAATAAAAATAAAGTATAAAAGTGCTTCATAAATCAGAGAGTTAATTGGATTGTATTGTTCATTAGGGCCGATTTTTTAAGTACGCTGTACATACTTTGTTTTAAAAATACGGTCTTTTTATTTTGTGAAATTTTACTGTTTGGGTTTTGCACCGCCTGAACATCTTTATCGAATGTATAAATGGCAATAATATTCGCCTCTTCAAGATCTTTCTTTTTCTTGGGGTCCTTAACCAATTTTTCAGGAATCGGATAAGAGGCAATTCTTTCGAAATTTTTTCCGCTTCCGCTAAAGTGAATCTGATCGTGCTGATTGTTTATCGTATTAACAACCGCATTGAGTGCTTTTAAATTGGCATAATTAAGTTTGATGATGAAAACATAATTTTCAAAATCAGTCTTGGTCGTTACATTTGTAATTCCGTTGATTTTTGAAGCTTTTATTTTAAAATCTTCGAGTTTTTTGGTGATTTCCTGTTCGTTAGGGATTTTTACGCCATCGACTTCTTCCAGCCAAATTGCCGATTTGGTCTTAAACCAGGATTTCGAAAAGTCGACCATCAGAGTATATTCACCACTTTGATCGTCGTGATGTTTGATTCTTTCTGTTATTTCAAAGCAACTTGTTAAAAGCAAACAACAGCATAAAGCGAGAAATTTCTTCATTAGACAAATTTAACTGGAAAATTTTTAAAAACCATGACATTACAAAATTCCTGAAACTTATTTATAAAATGAAAAACACAAGGACGTTTTGAGAAGTTTTAAAAATTAAAGTCTAAAACTAAAAAATCAGTAAATTTTCAGATAATATTAACGCATTCTATACTGAGCTAACAGCCTTATTCTGTTCATTTTTCTTTAACTTTGCACTGCTTCATAAAAGTAAAACAATCTTCAAAAAAAACAAAAAAACAACTGTAGCTTTTAGAACAGGACTTAACCAATCTGCTTTCAAAAAAATTAGGTTACAATCTGAAATCTAAAATCTAAAAATCTAAAATTATATGTTCCCACTACAAAGAAACCGCCGTTTAAGAACCAATGAATCTATTCGTTCTTTAGTTCGTGAAACAAGTTTGAGTCCACAGGATTTTATGCTTCCTATGTTTGTTGCCGAAGGAAAAGATGTAAAAGTAGCTATTCCGTCAATGCCCGGAATCTACCGTCATTCATTAGACAACACCATCAAAGAAGTAAAAGAGGCCTGGGATTTAGGAATCAAAGCGGTGAATATTTATGTAAAAGTTAGTGACAGTCTAAAAGATAATAAAGGTGTTGAAGCCTGGAACAAGGATGGTTTGATGCAACAAACGATTCGCGCCATCAAAGATGCAGTTCCTGAAATGATTGTAATGCCGGATGTAGCTTTAGATCCGTATTCTATTTACGGCCATGACGGAATTATCGAAAATGGTCAATTGATCAATGATGCAACTGTTGATGCTTTAACCAGAATGAGTTTAAGCCATGCTGAAGCCGGAGCCGATTTTGTGGCACCAAGCGACATGATGGACGGACGTGTTTTAGCGATCAGAAAAGCATTAGAAGAAAACGGACATCACAATGTGGGAATCATGAGTTATAGTGCTAAATATGCTTCGGCATTTTACGGCCCTTTTCGCGATGCTTTAGATTCTGCTCCGGTAGATTCTCAAAATATTCCTAAAGATAAAAAGACATACCAGATGGATTATGCGAACCGAATTGAGGGAATTCGCGAAGCATTATTAGATGTAGAAGAAGGCGCAGATATCGTTATGGTAAAGCCGGGAATTGCCTATTTAGACATTGTTCGTGAGGTAAAAAATGCCGTTCACGTTCCAGTTGCCGTTTACCAAGTATCTGGTGAGTACGCTATGGTAAAGGCCGCAGCAGAAAGAGGATGGTTAGATCATGATAAAATTATGATAGAGCAACTGTATTGCATTAAGCGTGCAGGTGCCAGTATTATCTCTACTTATTTTGCAAAAGAAGCAGCTTTACTATTAAATAAATAATGATGAAAAACGTATTATTCTTATCAGTCCTTTTAGCGTTGACTTCATGTAAAAAAGAAGCAACAGAAGATCCGGTTCAGGATCCAACAACAGAAACGTATTCTGAAGGACATTCGGCGGAAGCCAAAACTCCGGAAGCTTTAGGAAAACAAATTTTTGAAGGACCAGGAAATTGTACCTCGTGCCATCAGGCTGATCAAAAAGTAATTGGTCCAAGTATTAAGGAAATTGCCAAAATTTACAAAGACAAAAAAGGCGATATGGTTACTTTCTTAAAAGGAAATGCCGAACCAATTGTAGACCCAAGTCAGTTTGCGGTTATGAAAACCAATTTACCAATCACTCAGGCAATGTCTGATGATGAGTTAAAAGCTATTGAGACTTATATTTACAGCCATTTAAAGTAATATTATCATTTCTGCTGACATGCTGTTGTCATTGCATGGTTTTACATTTACAGCTTAACATAAATGAAGTAAAATGATCATTCAAAAATTCAGTGTAATTGGTATTTCGGTAAGAACTACAAACGAAAATGGCAAGTCCGGAGAAGACATTCCGGCTCTTTGGAACAAATTTATGAGCGAAGAAATTCAGCGTAAAATTCCAAATAAAGTTTCGGAGGATATTTTTTGTATTTATACAGATTACGAAAAAGATCATACCAAACCTTACACCACTATTTTAGGTTGTAAAGTTAAAAGTCTGGATGTTGTACCTGAAAACATGATTGGTAAAACAATTGAATCAGCAAATTATGAAGAATTGATTGCCAAAGGAAATTTAGCCGAAGGTATTGTTTATAATAAATGGCTGGAAATCTGGAATTCAGATTTAGATAGAAGTTTTACCGCAGATTTTGAGGTTTATGGTGAGAAAACCCAAAACCCGGAAAATGCAGAAGTTGATATCTATATCGCACTGCAATAAAATATAGAACCAAAAACGGCGCTAAATTTAGCGCCGTTTTTTTATGGTTTGATATTACCAGATTTTAACTCTCTTCTCAGGTTCAACATACATTGCATCTCCTTTTTTGATTCCAAAAGCTTGGTAAAAAGCATCTACGTTTTGTATTGGCACAACCGCTCTGTACATTCCTGGTGAATGCGGATCGGTTTTAACCTGACTTTTAATAGCCTCATCTCTTGATTTAGTTCTCCAAACTGTCGCCCATGAAATAAAGAAACGTTGTTCCGGCGTAAATCCATCGATTAATCCTGGATTTCCATTTGCTTTTAAATACAATTGCAAACCGTCGTAAGCAGCGTTAATTCCACCTAAATCACCAATGTTTTCACCTAAAGTAAATTTACCATCTACGTGAATTCCCGGCAAAGGCTCTAAAGCGCTATACTGATCTGCCAATTTTGTACCTAATGCAGTAAATTGTTTCAAATCATCAGCTGTCCACCAGTCAACAAGGTTTCCGTCTGCGTTGTAACGTGCACCAGAATCATCAAATCCGTGAGAAATCTCGTGTCCGATTACAGCACCAATTCCGCCATAATTAACTGCTTCATCAGCTTGGTAATTGTAGAAAGGAGGTTGTAAAATCGCAGCAGGGAAAACAATCTCGTTGTAAGATGGGTTGAAATAAGCATTTACAGTTTGCGGAGACATTCCCCATTCTGTTTTATCAACTGGTTTACCCAATTTTGCTAAGTTTTCTGCGTAAGCCCATTTTGATATATTTCTTGAATTATCAAAATAAGTTCCGCCTTCGTTAACATTTTTAAGTTCTAATTTAGAGTAATCTTTCCATTTATCAGGATATCCAATTTTAATGGTCAGTTTTTTCAACTTTTCGATTGCTTTTGTCTTAGTCTCTGCAGACATCCAAGGCAATGCATTGATTCTGTTTTCGTATGCCAACATTACATTAGCAATCATGTTCTTTGCTTTGTCTTTTGCTTCAGCAGGGAATAATTTCTCTACATACAGTTTTCCTAAGGCTTCTCCGGTTGCACCGTTGATTACTTGTAAAGCTACTTCTTCACGCGGACGTTGTTTTAACGCTCCTGTTAATGTTTTTCCGTAGAAATCGAAATTAGCATTTTCAATATCAGTCGTTAAAGTTGAAGCTGTTCTGTTTAATAAAGTCCATTTAAGGTATTCTTTCCAGGCTTCTACTTTCTTTTCTGTTAACGTTTTTTCTAAAGCAATCATATAACGTGGTTGCGCTACATTTACTGTATCCAGTTTCGTCATACCAATTCCTGCGAAATATTTATCCCATTGAATTGAAGGTGTATTCTTTTTTAAATCAGCAACAGCAGTTGGATTGTATTGTTTTCTGCGATCTCTACGCTCAACACGGTCTAATCTCGGAGCAGACAATTCAACTTCTAAAGCCAGGATTTGTTTTGCACTTTCTTTTGCTTTTGCAGGAGATTCTCCAAGATACTGCAACATTCTTGCTACGTGTACTTCGTATTTTTCACGTTTTTCTTTCGAATCTTTATCATCTGCATTGTAGTAATCTTTGTCAGATAATCCTAAACCACCCGGGCTTAAGTTCACTGAGTTTTTGTTACTGTTTTTTGCATCAGCTCCAACATATACTGCAAAAAATCCAATTCCGCCCTGAGGCTGCATTTCGATAAAGAAATTTTGCAAATCAGTTACGTTTTTAATCGCATCGATTTTCTTTAAGTAAGGCTGAAGTGGTTTGATACCATTTTTATTACGTCCTACAGTATCCATAATCGTATTGAATAAAGCAATTGCTTTACCCTGATCTGTATTTGATTTGTACTTAGGATCTTTTGAAGCTTCTTTTAAAATAGCAAGAGCGTCATTATCTGTCTTTTGACGCAGTTCATTAAAACTTCCCCATGAATTTCTGTCACTTGGAATTTCAGTTTTATCTAACCAGGCTCCGTTGACGTAACGGAAAAAATCCTGACCTGGACTTACCTTCGTATCCATATTAGAAAGGTTGATACCCGGTTCTTTTGGTTTCGCATTTTGTGCCTCGATTGTCACACAACAAAGCATTGCTGAAAATGCACAAAACACAGATTTGTTAAGCTGTTTTATCATTTTTATTTATAGTATTAGTATATATACAAACATATTGTTATTATTTTGAATTCTATGTTAAATTTTATCAATAATTAATTTGAAGAATTCTGATGCAATTAAAAAAGATATTTTAATCAAAAATGTCTTCTAAAATCTTTAAAAAGTTTAAACTTTAAAAAATCAACTTAAACAAAAAACGACGCTTTATCAGCGTCGTTTCTTATTTATAAATTACCAGATTTTAACTCTCTTATCCGTATCAACATACATTTTATCACCTTTTTTGATACCGAAAGCATCATAAAAAGCATCAACATTTTGAAGCGGAACATAAGCTCTGTACATTCCAGGAGAATGCGGATCTGTTTTTACCTGATTTTTAATCGCTTCGTCTCTCGTTTTAGTTCTCCATACGGTTGCCCATGAAATAAAGAAACGTTGTTGTGGAGTAAATCCGTCAATTAATCCCGGATTTGGATGTGATTTTAGGTACAATTGCAAACCATCGTAAGCAGCATTGATACCACCTAAATCTCCAATATTTTCACCTAAAGTAAAATTACCGTCTACGTGAATTCCTGGCAATGGCTCTAAAGCACTATATTGATCTGCTAAAGCTTTACCTAATGCTGTAAATTGCGTTAAATCTTCTGGTGTCCACCAGTCTACCAAATTTCCTTCGGCATTATAACGTGCTCCTGAATCATCAAAACCATGAGAGATTTCATGACCAATAACAGCTCCAATTCCACCATAATTAACCGCTTCATCAGCCTGGTAGTTGTAGAAAGGCGGCTGTAAAATTGCTGCAGGGAATACAATTTCGTTATAAGATGGGTTGTAATAAGCATTTACAGTTTGAGGAGACATTCCCCACTCTGTTTTATCAACCGGTTTATTTAGTTTTTCGATTCCTTTTTTGAAATTCCATTTGCTCAGGTTACGGGCATTATCAAAATAACTTCCGCCTTCGGCTACACTTTTAATTTCAAGTGCTGAATAATCTTTCCATTTGTCCGGATAACCTACTTTTATGGTAATCTTGTTTAACTTTTCGATAGCTTTTACTTTAGTTGCCGCAGACATCCAGGTTAAATTGTTAATACGATTTTGGTACGCCAAAATAATATTATGAATCATATCTACAGCTTTGGCTTTTGCTTCTGCTGGAAATACTTTTTCTACATATAATTTACCAAGTGCCTCACCAACAGTTGTGTTTACTACCTGTAATGCTTTTTCTTCGCGTGGTAATTGTTTTATAGCTCCTCTTAAAGTTTTACTGTAAAAATTAAAATTAGCCGTTTCGATATCTGTTGATAATTTTGTAGCAACGGTATTTAATAAATCCCATTTTAAGTATTCTTTCCACTGTGCAACTTTATTTTGAGTAAAAATAGTTTGCAAAGCTTTCATATACTTTGGCTCCATAACTACCACTGTATCTAACTTCGCCAGTCCAAGACCTGTAAAATAAGCATCCCACTTTATTGCCGGTGTTATTTTTTGAAGTTCAGCAATTGTCATCGGGTTGTATTGCAAACGGCTGTCTCTGCTTTCTACGCGATCTAATCTTGGCTTAGACAATTCTGTTTCCAAAGCTAAAATTGTGGCTGCGCTTTGTTTTGCTTTTTCCGGAGATTCGCCAATAAACTGCATCATCTTCGCTACATGAAGCTCATATTTTGCTCTTTTTTCTTTAGAATCTTTATCTTCAGATGTATAGTAATCTTTGTCCGGTAAACCTAATTGACTTACGCCAAGGGTTACGGAGTTTTTAGAACTGTTTTTTTCATCGGCACCAATATAGATTCCGAAAAAAGCAGCTGTACCTTCCGGTTCAACCTCAACTAAATACTTTTGCAGATCAGCCACGTTTTTAATAGCGTCAATCTTTTTAAAGTAAGGGTGCAAAGGAGCAATTCCGGCTTTATTTCTTCCAACTGTATCTAAAATCGTTGAAAATAAATTAACCGCTTTTCCCTGTTCTGTATTTGATTTGTACTTTGGATTTTTAGATGCTTCTTTCAGAATAGACATTGCATCTTTGTCGGTTTTCTTAATCAATTCATTAAAACTCCCCCATGTGGTACGATCACTTGGAATTTCAGTTTGATTAAGCCAGGTCCCGTTTACATATTGAAAAAAGTCCTGACTTGGACTAATTTTAGTATTCATGTATGACACATTAATACCGGGTTCCTTTGGATTTGCATTTTGAGCTTTAACAGCTGTAAATGAAACCGCTGCAAAAAAAGCGCAGAACAATGGTCTGCTAAGTTGTTTTTTCATTTATATTTAAGTTTTTGGTCGTTATACAAACGTATTCCTAATATCTGAAACACTATGTTAAAATTATTGAAATAATCGCAAAAAAGCAGGTTATTCTAACATTTTAATAGATATCATCAAATATTTTCATGTATTTATTACCGGTTTCTAACTGAATATTAGAATAGTTTTTGGAATATTTGTTACAAATAATTCAAATAAAAGTGAAAGCCAAAATACAAAATGCTGTTTCCGGAAGAATCGATGCCATCGGATTACCGATATTGGCGTTATGTTGGGTAAGTTTTTTTTGGGGTACAACCTGGCTTGCCTCAAAAGAGGGTGTTAGATATATGCCAGCTTTGCAATTGGTAACCATCCGTCAGTTTTTAGGTGGAATTTTATATATAGGTTATTTTTTAATTAAGAAAGAACCCTGGCCAAAAGGAAAAGAATGGCGAACAATATTCGTATTAGCAATTTTAAACTTTATGCTTAGTAATGGCTTAAGTACCTGGGGTGTTAAATATATGAGTAGCGGATTAGGTGCCATAATTACTGCGCTTTTCCCCATCTTTATCATTATTATTAATTTTTTTAACGGCTACAAAATTGCAAGAATGGCTTTGCTTGGAATTTTAATTAGTTTTGGAGGTATTTGTATTCTTTTCATCGATTATATTGCTGATATATTAAAACCAGAATTTCAATTCGGGATTGTTTTAATGACTATATCTACTATTACATGGGCTTTTGGAATTTTACAAACAAAGAAAAAAGCAGCAAGTTTTAACCCTTATTTTAGTTTAGGATTACAGATGCTGATCTCCAGTATATTTTTATTTGGAATTACTGAAGCTGCAGGAATTAATATTCCATTTGCTGAAATCCCAATGCCTTCATGGTGGGCAATTGCTTATTTAGTTATTATTGGTTCGGTTTTAACTTTTATCGCTTTTATCTATTCATTGAAAAACCTTCCAACAGAAATTAGCAGTATTTATGTTTATATCAACCCGATTGTGGCTATGGTTTTAGGGTCTTTTATTTTTGGAGAAATACTTACAAAGGCAGTTGCAATTGGTGCAGTTGTCACATTAACCGGAGTTTATTTGGTCAATAAATCTATTAGAAAGGTTAAGAAGTAGATCAAATACGATTTCTGCCACAAATTCACGAATTAAAATAAAAAAATATTTCGTGAATTCGTGGCGATTTACTTCCACTATCCTGTTAAAAACAACACATTATTCGCTTTTTAAAATGTGCTTTTTGTATTTTTGCGCCAAATTATTTTTATGAAATCGTTTCTTTATAAATACCGCAAATTTTTTATTGTTCTCATTGTATTTTCAGCTGTAACCATATCTTTATTTTATTCGGCTTTAAAGCCACAAAAAACATTGCCAATTTATAATCCGGCTGATGTAAATCCTGAATTGGTAGATAGTACGGTGCAGTACAAAAGTAAATACCATACCATAGCAGATTTTAAATTTGTAAATCAAAATGGAGATACGATTACCCAAAAGAATTATGAAGGTAAAATTTACGTAGCCGACTTTTTCTTTACGACTTGCGGTTCGATTTGTCCAAAAATGACGACGAATCTTGAAGATGTTCAAAAGGCCATTTTAAACAACCCTAAAGTAATGTTGCTTTCGCATACCGTTTTTCCTGAAGTTGACAGTATTCCGGTTCTCAAAGAATATGCTGTCAAACATCATGTTGTTGACAGTAAATGGAATTTGGTTACCGGAGACAAAAAAGAAATCTACTCTATGGCCCGAAAATCCTATCTGGCGGTAAAGTTGGGTCGCCCTGATCAATTGTACGATATGGTACATACAGAGAATTTTGTTTTGGTCGATCAAAAACGACGTGTTCGTGGTTTTTATGACGGAACGAACAAAGAGGAAATTCAGCGCCTTTTAGAGGACATCAATTTCTTGTGTCAGGAGTAAAATCCCTTATTTTTAGAAACATTTAGCATTTACAAAAGTGTTAAATGCCTTGAAATAAAGAATAATTGCCTACTTTTGCAATCTAAATTCAATCTAAATAAGCTTTGCAAAATACTATCCACACTCTAAAAAAAGGCGAGAAAGCCATTATCAAAGATTTTGATATCGATCTTATTCCTCTAAAATTATTAGAAATGGGCTGCTTGCCAGGCAACTTAGTTGAATTGCTTCAAATTGCTCCTTTTGGAGATCCATTATATTTAGATATTAATGGTTCACACGTAGCCATCCGTGTTGAAACTGCTCGTGAAATTGAAGTTGAACTTATCAAAACCAATTTGTAATGAGCATTCAAAATATCAATGTTGCCCTTATTGGGAATCCTAACACAGGAAAAACTTCCGTTTTTAATCAGCTTACAGGACTAAATCAGCAAGTGGGGAATTATCCCGGAATTACGGTTGAGAAAAAAATAGGGTTCTGTAAATTACCACACAACATCAAAGCCAATATTCTGGATTTACCTGGAACTTATAGCCTAAACGCAAGTTCTATGGATGAAAGTGTGGTTATTGAACTTTTATTAAACAAAAACGATAAATTATATCCGGATGTAGCAGTAGTGGTTACAGATGTTGAAAATCTAAAACGAAATTTACTGATTTACACGCAAATAAAAGACCTTGAAATTCCGACGATTTTAGTCATTAATATGTCGGATCGTATGGAAAGCAAAGGGATAACTTTAGATATTCCGTATCTTGAAGAAAAATTAAAAACCAAAATTGCTTTGGTAAGCTCACGCAAAGGCTTGGGAATTGAGGAATTAAAGGAACTAATTGTTTCTTACAAAACGATTCCGCATGAACCTTGTATGAATGCTTCGGTTATTGACGAAGAATATTTTGAAAAATTACAGCAAGCTTTTCCTAACCAGTTATTATATAAATTATGGTTGGTCATTACGCAGGACGTGAACTTTTTGAACTTAGAGCGAAACGAAATCAGAAGTACTTTTACCAAATCGCATTCTGAATTAAAGCGTTTACAGCAAAAAGAAACTATTAAACGTTACCAATTCATCAATGATGTTTTGAAAGAAGGTTTAAAAGTTGATGCCTCGATGGCAAAAGATTTTAGAGCTAAACTTGATCGTGTTTTAACCCACAAAGTTTGGGGTTATGTTATTTTCCTGACCATTTTATTTTTGATTTTCCAATCTATTTTCAGTTGGTCAACCATCCCAATGGATTTTATCGACACCACTTTTGCTTCTTTAAGCAGCTGGGTAGCTCAGGAATTACCGAGCGGTATTCTAACTGATTTACTTTCGCAGGGAATTGTACCGGGAATTGGCGGTGTTATTATTTTTATTCCGCAAATTGCCTTTCTGTTCTTGTTTATTTCGATTCTGGAAGAAAGCGGTTATATGAGTCGTGTGGTCTTTTTGATGGATAAAATCATGCGTAAGTTTGGTCTTTCCGGGAAAAGTGTTGTGCCTTTGATTTCTGGAACTGCCTGTGCGATTCCCGCAATTATGGCGACCAGAAATATCGAAAACTGGAAAGAACGTCTTATTACGATATTAGTAACACCATTCACGACTTGTTCCGCGAGATTACCGGTTTATACTATTATCATTTCATTGGTAATTCCAGAAGAACGTTTGTTTGGATTTTTAAATGTACAAGGTTTGGCCTTGATGTTGTTATATTTATTAGGTTTTGGAACAGCCATTTTATCAGCTTATATCTTAAACAAAATATTAAAAATAAGTGCCAAAACGTATTTCGTTGTCGAAATGCCGAGTTATAAATTACCTCTTTTCAAGAATGTTGCCATTAATGTTGTCGAAAAAACAAAAGCTTTCGTTGTTGGAGCCGGTAAAATCATCTTAGCGATATCTGTTATTTTATGGTTTTTAGCGTCGTACGGTCCCGGAAAAGATTTTAACGAAGCTGAATCTATCGTAAAAGAAAGATTTGTGGATACTCCACTTGACGAAACTGAATTCGAAAACGAAGTGGCTTCTCAGAAATTAGAGAATTCGTATATCGGGATTATGGGTAAAGCTATTGAACCTGCTATTTCTCCTTTGGGTTACGACTGGAAAATAGGTATTGCGATTATCAGTTCGTTTGCGGCGCGTGAAGTTTTCGTAGGAACTCTTGCGACAATTTACAGTGTAGGAAGCAGTGATAACGAAGCCACTATAAAAAGTAAAATGCAGGAAGAAATAAATCCTGAAACGGGTCAGAAGATCTTCAATTTTGCTTCGGGAATTTCATTACTATTATTCTACGCTTTTGCGATGCAATGTGCCAGTACATTGGCAATTACCAAAAAAGAAACAAATTCATGGAAATGGCCTGCAATGCAGCTTTTCCTGATGAGTGGGCTTGCTTACTTTGTAGCGCTTTTTGCGTATCAACTTTTAAAATAAACGATCATGGTACAAGAAATTATTGCCTTTGTCATATTATTTATCGCCGTTGGTTTTTTGATCAAAAAGTTCTTTTGGAAATCTAAGAAGAAGAAAGATTGCGGTGAAGGGAATTGTGGGTGTTCTTAGACGAAGGTTCTCAGTTGCTGAGATTCTAAGTGGATTAGTTTTTTGTATCACAGAGATTCACGGAGGTTTCACAGAGACTCACAAAGTTCTACAAAGATTTCTATTGATTCTGCATAATCCCCGCTACGCGAGAAGCTCACAAAGCTATCCCTAAAGGTAGAATTAGAATTAAAACATAAAAAAAAGGCTTCAATTATGAAGCCTTTTTTTATTACTGAAAACTGAGACTGAGACTGAAAACTTACTTAATCCCCTCCCACTCTGCGTAGAACTGAGCCAGGAATAACTCCATAAAACGATGTCTTTCGGCGGCGATTTGTTTTCCGGTTTCGGTATTCATTTTATCTTTTAAGAGTAAAAGCTTTTCGTAAAAATGATTTATCGTTGGCGCATTATTCTTTTTATAATCTTCTTTGGTCATATTGGTTACTGGTGCAATTTCAGGATCATGAAGGGTTCTATTTTTAAATCCGCCATAATGGAACGCTCTTGCAACTCCAATCGCTCCTATTGCGTCTAAACGATCCGCGTCCTGAACTATATCCAATTCTATCGAGGAGAACTTCTTTTCAAAATTTCCGCCTTTATATGAGATGTTTTCGATGATATTCACTACATGCTGAATAATTTCTTCTGAAGCATTTTCTGATTCTAAAAACAAACGTGCGGTTTTTGGGCCAATCGTTTCATCTCCGTTATGAAATTTACTATCGGCAATATCGTGAAGTAAAGCTCCTAATTGAACAACCGTAAGATCACAATCAGTATCTTTTGCGATTAATAGCGCATTTTTATAGACGCGTTCGATATGAAACCAATCGTGTCCTCCTTCGGCATCATTTAGTTTTTCTTTTACAAAAGCAATTGTTTTGTTTATCAGTTCAGAATTCTTCATAGTTTGTTATGTGTTTATCTGCATAGTTAATGGCACACAGATTTTGCGGATTAAACGGATTTACGCAGATTATTTTTTAATTGCGTCTTTCGAAAATCCTTATTGAATAAAAAATGTTGATTGTCAAAGTTTTTCAACCTCAACAATCAACAATATGTTTTAAATGTCAATATCAAATATTAATTACAAAAATCAATTTTAATCTAAAATCAGAAATCTGCAATCTAAAATTTTTACAATCTCGCTGGTTCTACCCATTTAAAGATGTGTGATTCCTGCGGAATTACTAATCTTTCTGAGATTCTTGCCATACGAGCTGGTAATTTCATTAAATAATCACGTGCTTTTTCAGCTTCATCTGTTAAACCGGTCATTTTATCAATTTCCCACTTGTCCATTAATTTCTGCATGATATCTACATAATCGCTTGCGGTATACACCCCAATACGTTGTGCTGAATCAGAAAATTGTTCGAAAGCAGAACTGATTTTTTGGCCAGATTCTCTTAAGAAATGTGCCGGCATAACGATTTTTTGTTTCATCATGTACTGAAAAGCCAACATCATTTCGCTAGGATCTACTGCAAAAATGCGGGTAACAAACTCGCTATACGCATGGTGATGACGCATTTCGTCACCAGCAATCATTTTACACATTTTAGACAACTTGTTATCACCAAATTTTTTAGCCATTTGAGCTACTCTATTGTGCGAAACATAAGTTGCTAATTCCTGGAAACTTGTGTATACAAAGTTTTTGTATGGGTCAGATCCAGTTCCAATATCAAAACCGTCGTTGATTAAATGCTGTGTTGTCATTTCGATTTCACGCATGTTTACACGACCAGACAAATACAAGTATTTATTAAGCAAATCACCGTGGCGGTTTTCCTCTCCGGTCCATTGTCTGATCCATTTCGACCAGCCATTTCCACCATTTTCTATCTGATTTATACCCTCTACATCCATTAACCATGATTCGTATGTTGGCAAAGCCTCCTCAGTGATGGTATCACCTACAAGCGTAACCCAGAAATCATATGGTAATTCTTTGGCAATTTCACGTAACTCTTTTACCTCCTCAAAGAAATTTTCTCCTTCAGAATTAGGTAAAAAGTCTGACGGCTGCCAAATTTTTTCTACCGGAATTAAATACTGTTCAACGAAGCTATCCACGTTTTTTTCCAAAAACTGCATTACTTCTAATCTAATGTTTTTTATAGACATTACTTATTTAAGATTGGGATTTCTGTTTCAGTTATATTGCTGAAATCAAAAATCTATTTATACTCGTTTACTCCTTCTACAACTGCCTTCTCTGTCATCTCCATTAAATCGGCAAAATTATAGTCTTTTACAGCCAAAGCTTTATGAACGGTAAAGGTAAGGCGATTTCCTAAACCTACAGGAAAAAAACCAAATCTTACCATTTTCCATGAATTGTTGATACTCACCGGTACTACGTAGGCAGAAGGTGCGTATTTACATAGAATTTTCACACCATTTTGAGCAAATTCTTTAGGTTTTCCTGTTTTACTACGCGTTCCTTCAGGAAAAATAACAGCTGCTCTTTTGTATTTTTCAATATATTCAGACAAACCTTTAATTGCCGGAATAGCTTGTTTAGGGTCTTTACGGTCAATTAGCACTGATCCTCCATGTTTCAAATTATAAGACACACTCGGGATTCCGCTACCTAACTCTTTCTTGCTTACAAATTTACAATGAAAACGTCTAAAATACCAAATCATTGCAATGATATCATACATACTTTGGTGATTACAAACAAAAATAATTGGCACTCCTGTTGGGATTGTTTCTCTGTTTTCGATTTTATAAGTTGTTCCCACAAGATTGGTACATCTTAAAAGGAAAAAATTTAAATAATCGACACTTTTTTTATGAGTCTGATAGCCAAAAACATTTAGGCAAATCCATTGTATTGGATGAAATACAAGCAGGCACAAACTAAAAATTATGTAGTATATGACAGATATTGGATAGGAAATTATTTTTTGCATGCTTAAAAAATTAATGCCCAAAAGTAATAAATAAATTTTTAGCTATATAAAAATTATATAACTACCAATAAATATGCTAGTTACCAAAATAAATCGATTACAAATCGTACAAATTTACACGCTTATAATGGCTTTTTATATTGAATTTTACAAATATACGCATGACATGGGCCTTATTGTTTATAGAAAATCATCTTTAAGTTATAAAAACCACATTTGTACCAGTAAATCCTTTATTATTTATAGCCTGGCACAAATTTGAATACAAAGTAATTGCCTAATATTCGTTTGCTTTTGCAATACAATTGTACCTTTGCCACATAATTGCAATTTTTTTCTGAATTAAATGAACTTCACTTACCCAAAAAAGGAACGCTTAAAGAGCAAAACGACAATAGGTTTACTATTTTCTGAAGGAAAATCAGTTTCTAAATATCCGTTGCGTTTGGTTTACCGTCAAACGGAAGAAGGTTCAGACGAAAAAATTAAAATGGGTGTTTCGGTTTCTAAGAAATATTTTAAAAAAGCGGTTGATCGCAATTACTTCAAACGTGTTTTAAGGGAAACGTACCGATTGAATAAACATTTGCTTTTAGATAATATTCAGGAACCTTATTCTGTGATGTTTTTTTATCAGACTAAAGACAAATTATCTTACCAAGAAATCAATACCAAAACGATTCAGTTGTTCGAGAAATTCCTTCTGCAAGTAAACAAAACCAATGATTCTGAAGATAAAATTGATTTGTAATCCTTCGATGACAACTTTATTGATCAAATTAGACCAAGAATTATAAAAAAATTGTAGTTTTAGATTTAATTTGAAATAGATATGAAATATTTTTTCTTTTTATTCTTTGTCCTTTTGACCTTTTCAGGTTGTAGTAAACACGAGGAACCAGCTAATATAATGGTTAGTGCCGTTAAACTACCTCCAAAAAATGAATCTGCTGCCAGTTCAAATCTAAAAGATGACATGGCCGACCCTGCTTCTCCTCAAATTCCTCAAAAAATTATTAAAGAAGCTTCCCTTAGATTTGAGACTAATGATCTGCAAGATACTTTCAATCAAATTCAAACTGCAATTGCAGCGAATAAGGCTAGCATACAAAATGATTCTGAAGGAAAAGATTACAACAATGTTTATAGAAATTTAACTGTTCGTGTTCCTAGTCAAAATTTTGATGCTTTTATAAATGCTATTTCAAAAGGGGTTTCTTATTTTGAAAGAAAAGATATTACTTCGCAAAATGTAACCGAAGAATATATTGATTTAACGACAAGACTAAAAACGAAACGAAAACTTGAAGCACGTTACTTAGAGATATTACAAAAAGCAACCAAAATAAGTGAGATTTTAGAAATCGAAAAACAGATTTCAGCCATTCGCGAAGAAATTGAAGCTAAGGAAGGGCAATTGAAATATCTGGAAAATCGTGTTTCGGAAAGTACTGTAAGCATTGAATTTTACAAAACCATTGCTCAAAAAGAAGGAGTCAAAGCTTCGTACGGATCTAAAATCTGGGCAGCGATTCAATCCGGATTTTTTAGCCTTTCAGAATTTTTAATTTCCATTATTAGCCTTTGGCCATTTATTATACTATTTTGTGTAATTGCCTATTTTATTAGAAGAAGATTTAAAAGAAAAAAATTATAATCATGTATCCTTATTTCAAAAAGAAATTCATCATACCCACTGTTGCGGCAGGATTTTTATTTATTGGAACCAGTTTCAAAGACGACTTTTTTGAAATTGCCAAACAAATCGAAATCTTTACGACATTGTTTAAAGCTGTTAACACCAATTATGTCGATGAAACCAATCCGGGTGATTTGATGGACAAAGCCATTAAAAGCATGTTGGGAAGTTTAGATCCTTACACGGTTTACTTTAACGAACAGGATGTTGTAAATTTCAAGATCAATAATACCGGAGAATATACCGGAATTGGCGCTTTGATCTCCAGAAAAAAAGACCGCTTAATTGTGCGTGAACCTTATAAAAATTATCCTGCTGATAAAGCCGGACTAAAAGCAGGTGACGAAATTATTCAGATTGGCGATGTTTTGATTGCTGACTTTAAAGATGATGCTTCGCAATTATTGAAAGGAACAAAAAATACCAAAATCCAGATTAAATACCTTCGTCAGGGAAAAACCTTTACAACGGAGCTGATTTTGGATGAAGTGGATATTAAATCGGTTCCTTTTTATGGGAAAATCGACGACAAAACGGGTTATATTGTTTTGGCTCACTTTAGCCGAAAGGCATCAAATGAAGTAAAAGAAGCTCTTGAAAAACTAAAAGCGGATGGCGCTACACAAATTGTTCTTGATTTAAGAGGAAACCCTGGTGGTTTGCTTAACGAAGCTATTGATATTTGTAATTTGTTTGTACCAAAAAATGAAGTTATTGTAACTACAAAATCAAGAATCGAGAAACACAACAATACTTATAAAACGACCAAAGAACCTGTAGATACTCAAATTCCGCTGGCTATTTTAGTAAACGGAAGAAGTGCTTCTGCCTCTGAAATTGTTTCGGGTGCTTTGCAGGATTTAGATCGCGCGGTGATTTTAGGAACCCGCAGTTTCGGGAAAGGTCTGGTACAACGTTCTGTTGATTTGACTTACGGAACTCAGCTAAAAGTGACTATTTCCCGCTACTACACTCCATCGGGCCGTTGTATTCAGGCTTTGGATTATGCACATAAGGATAAAAATGGTGTTGCTCAAAAAACAGATGCCAAAAACTTTAATGCTTTTAAGACCAGAAAAGGAAGAACAGTGTATGATGGTGGCGGTGTTTTGCCGGATATCGAATTAGACGAATCTAAAATGAGCCCTATTACGACTGCATTATTAAAAAATGACGGAATTTTTGATTACGCCACAACGTATTACTACAAGAATCCAAATTTAGGAGATAAAATTCCAACAGTTTCTGATGCCGACTATGCTAGTTTCAAGCAATACCTGAAAGCCAACAAAATCAGTTTCGATACTGAAACGGAAGTCGCTTTGAAGAATACTTTGGCTGCAGCCAAAAATGAAAAAATAGATGAAACTATCGCTCCGGAATATCAGCAATTACTGGCCGCTCTTGAAAAAAGCGAAACGACTTTGCTCGATAAAAACCAAAAGGAGATTAGAAACCTGATTCAGGAGGAATTAATAAAAAGATATCAGTATCAGGAAGGTTTGTATCAATATTACATCAAAAACAACTCTGAGATTAAGAAAGCCGTAAGTGTTTTAAACAATCAAACTGAGTATAAAACGATTTTGAAAATGTAATTAGAAAATATTTCTAATATACAGAAAAGCCTTTATTGATTTCAATGTCAGTAAAGGCTTTTTTATTTCGAAATTAATATTGAATTCTGTTGTCTTTTGAAGTTTTATGTCGTTATTTATTTTACCAGATATTCTTTTGCTTTTTCAAGCAACTCATCTCGACCTTCCTGAATTCCTTTAATTGTAGGACGAACAAGAATATCAACTTTAACTCCTACTCTTTGTGTTGGCGTTCCATCCGGATAGAAAACTCCCAGACCACTAATTGCTGATTTAAAAGTTAAAAATTCAATTCTAGATATATCACCATCAGCTCCAGCAGTCTGACTTCCAATAGTTACCACATTATCTCCTGTTTGCAAAAACATTGTACAATATTCAGCCATACTTTGAGTTTCTTCGTTTACCAAAACAACTACTTTTCCGGCATAATACTCATTTTTAATAGGATCAAGAACTTTTGTTTTTTTCCAATTAAATTTGCCGGGAAAAGTCAAATCTGGTTCTATAAGCCGCGCATACTCCTTATCCTCTTTAATTAATCTTCTGGCGATTAAATACGGCATAAAATCAGGATAATTTCTAAAATCAATAATTAGGCCTTTGGTTTTATTTATCTTTTGCATTATTATATTCTGATCCTTCATTTCTAAATTATCCAAATTAATATATGCAATATTATTTTGATCAACATTAAATTTTTCCTTGTTATACAATCCTTTTGGTTGAAAATCAATTCCAGAATAACGTTTTATAGTTTTTACGAAAATAAGATTATCTCTTCTAATTTTAACTTTTACAGAATCTGTTGAACCATTAAATATAAAATAATCGTAATTTTTAGCCTTGGTATTGTTATTTGAACCATTTACATATTTTTTTCTTTCTGACATTATTTCTAAAGCACTTTTACCGTCAACTTCTTCAATAATATCACCCTTTTTGATATCATTTAATTTTGCCAAAGAATCATTATAAAATCCCGCAATAACAACTTTATCTTCAATTACATTACTGAATGCAGGAATATACTTCCGCCCAAAAAAATCAAAATTCTTATCTGAATAAAAGCTTGCATGAGTATCATCGAGTTTAACAACCGTTTCCTGCATTAGTAATTGATATTCTAATGCATCATTTGCGTTTTTAAATTTCGGAATCATTTCGATTAAAACAGAATCCCAATTTTGATCTGTTAAATATTTGTATGGAAAGAAATATTCAACGGTATTCCAATATCGAAACAAGCTCAATAACCTATGATTTTGATCAGGATAATCAAAATCAGTATAATTGATTTCATTTCTCACTTTAATATTTCCTACCGAACTTTTGGTAACATAGTAATTTTCTCCCCGGAACCTGTTTTCTTCAATGTATTTCAATTTATGAGAAAGTTCACTGGTAAAAATAATTGAATTATTTATCCAGGAGAGATCAAAGTTTTTATCGAAAGATTTCTCTTTTGAAGTTTCTTTGCAGGATTTACATTCTTTTACAACGCCTAAAGCAGCAATCCATTCTAAATATATTCTGGATAAATCGTCTTTGTTTTGAGCTTGTTCGACTTTTGGAATCATTTGAATTAATTGTTCATCCCAATTAAAATTTCCTTTTGCAACATTGGGGTGATAATATTTTAAAAATCCCCAAACTTTCGCCAGACTTGCCAGATTTTCACTTTTTTTATCATCTACTTTAGTAACCGAATGATTCTGACCAAAAGTCACAAAACCACAAATACAAAACACTAAAACCCATTTTAATCTACCCATTTATTAGACTTTTTCTTAAAATTTCAAAAAAACTAAAATAAAGAAACTGTCTTTTAGAAAATGTTATTGTAATCATAAATGTGCAAAAAATAACAAAGCCTTCATTTGTTTACAAAACAAATGAAGGCTTAATTGAAATTTAAAAGGTTTTAGAAACTTAAAAACCTGATTTTATCTCTTTTAGAAATTAACCGCGAACCATCTCGATATGCGGAATATCATCTTCAAGATACATTTCGCTGCTTTGCACAAATCCGTGGCTTTCATAGAATTTCTTTAAATACAGTTGTGCACCTATGGTAATTTTATCTTTATCGAAATTCGATTTTATGGCAGCAATAGCTTCACGCATCAGGTCATGTCCCCATTTTCTGTCGCGATAATTGGCATCGACTACGACTCTGCCAATCGAGGCATTGTCGAAACTAATTCCGGCATCGAATAAACGTACATAAGCGACCGTTTTACCATCGTATTCGCCAATTAGGTGTAATGCTTTCTTATCTTTTCCGTCAAGGTCTAAATAGACGCAATTTTGCTCCAATACAAAGATCTCACTTCTTAGTTTGAGTAAATCATATAACTCATGAACCGTTAATGCTTCAAACGGCTTTATTTTCCATTTTAATTCCATTCTGTATTTATCCCTTGTTCCTATTGATTATTTTATTTCAAAAAGTGATCTAACCATTTAGACTTTTATCGTTTATCAATTTTTACTGATTTTATAATGGCTTCTAAATCGAACATTAAATCTCTTTCCTGATTAGATGGCGAATAACAAAATCCTTCGATGACCAAAATTCGATTGTACATTTTGTCTACAATGGCGTAATTAATAAATGGTCCGGCCATGAAGTCATTTTTTAGCTCCCAGTTTCCTTTGGTTTCATAGGCTTGTTTGCCGTCTAACATTATAGTCGAAAAATAAGGCGCGTAAGCTTCACCTGTTATCATTCGGGTATTGGGTTCGCGACCTTTGATATAAAAACCAACCGAATCGCGCATTTTGATAATATTATCTACAAGATCTGAGCTTTTCTTAAAACTACGTATGGGAATCTGGTAAATGAGTAAACTTGTATTACCGCTTATAATGTCTTTTTTAAGCCAGATAAAATTCTTTTTGTGAAGCATGTATTCATAACCGGTCGGGATTTGCAAATCGATATGGAATTTGTTTTTTATAACGGTCGGGTTCAATAGTGATTTGCTATTATCTTCCTGGATTTTCTGAATTTCGGCATCGCGAATGATTTTAATAATTTGTGCCGAATTGAGTTCAATACTGCAAATAATATCATCGACTGATTTTCCGTAAATACGAAATGTGTTATGGGGTAAGGATTTACTGTGGGTAATTTCGAATTTTTCTGTAGTTGCTTTTTTAACTACAATAATGCTTCGGCTATCGGTAACAAAACCTTCAAGCAAACGTGCGGGATATTGATTTATGGTAAATAAAGGTTCCTCCTGGGTGAGGCCCAAAACGGGTGATGCAAATTTATTTCGAATACTATCTCCTACTTCTCCATACCACAACTGATCGTCTATAATAATAGAAATCGAGTTGGTTTTACCCGATACGGGCTGGGGTTTCTCGTTTTTTAAACAAGAAATCAAGAGAAACGGAATTAACAGCAATAAAAAATGGGTTTTATTCATTTTCTTAATTTATGAAATAAAACCCAAATTTATGTAAGATTTTTTAACTATCCGTTTATTTTAAGTTTCATTCCTGGTTTAATGTCTCCGTCTTTAATATTATTCCATTTTTTAATATCCGAAATGGTAACACCTGGATATTTTTTAGAAATACTATATAACGAATCCCCTTTTTTAACGTAATAGTCTTCTCCAAGATCTTTGGTTGAAGTTGCTTTTTTCTTGAATGAATCAATCGAAGAATTTGAAGCTACTGCAGTATTTACAGCATGTTCATCAATAATATCCGGTGCAATTTTAGAAACTGTTAAAGATTTTCCTAAACCAATATTATTTGAAGTTAAACTATTAAGCTCTTTTAATTCAGCAATATTCATACCGAATTTTTTTGCAATGCTTCCTAAGTTATCTCCATTTGCTACTACATATACATCGTATACTTTGGAAGCTTTATCTTTATCATCGACAACTGCAACGGCTTCTTCAGCTTTTTTCTCTATTGCAAGAGTTGCTTTTACTTCTTTTGGATTTTTAACAACGGCATCGATATCTGATTTAATCTTTAAATTTCTGCCCAGTGCAACCGAGTTTGTTTTAAGATTATTCCATTTTTTTAAGTCAATCACATTTACATTGTACCTGGCAGCAATAGCACCTAAATTATCTCCTTTTCGAACTTTATACCATTTAAGATCGGTATCCACTGGCTCAATTGTTCTCTCCAGTTTTGCTTTTGCTTTAGGCGTAACTTTCAAAGCCAACTGTGTAGGCATTGTTTTATTTCGTGATTGATACGCTACGTAGTCATAAATCTTGTCTTCGTTTGAAACAAATGTGGCGATTTTATCTTTTGGCAAACGCAGGTAATGCGGTTCGCCTTGATAAAAAGGAACTACGTTTAATTTATACGAAGGATTTAAAAGCTGAATCTGAGATTGCGGCATGTCTAACAAATCTGCAATTTGCTTGAATGACATTTGATTTTTGATCTGTACTGTATCTGTTTCAAAGTTTTTAACTACTGCTCTTTGCGGATTTATTCCGTGTTCTTTATGGTATTCAAAAAGATACATTGTAGCTAAAAAAGCGGGAACATAACCTTGAGTTTCTTTTGGAAGATGGTTACGAATGTCCCAGTATTTTGTTTTTCCGCCAGAGCGACGAATTGCTTTGGTAACATTTCCAGGTCCTGAATTGTATGATGCCAAAACTAACTCCCAATCGCCAAAAATATTGAACATCTTGCTCATGTATTCTGATGCAGCGGCTGTAGCTTTAAGAGGATCACTGCGCTCATCGATATAGGAATCGATTTTCAAGGCATATTGTTTACCGGTTCCGTACATGAATTGCCAAAGTCCGGTGGCGCCCATTTTAGAAACTGCTTTAGGATTTAAAGCAGATTCTACAACGGCTAAATATTTAATTTCTAAAGGCACGTTTTGTCTGGCAAAAGCGTCTTCGAAAATGGGAAAATAATATTCTGATAAAGACATTAATCTTGAAAACGATTTTTTACGATTTTTAAGAAATGACTTTATTATGTTTTCTAAACCCTGATTGTATTCAATGTCAAAAGGTGATTTCTCATTCATTGCCTGAAGACGCTGTTTAAGCAATTCTGTTGGCAGTTCTTCATCTACAGTAACATCTGTATTGATGGTTTGAATGTCTTTTGTAAGATCATCGTAAATATCTAAACTTACTAATTCGTTCATCCAGAGACTGTCAACGCGGGTTGCCATTACATCTCTTTTGAAAGTATTTTTAACAGAATCTAAATACGATATCTTTACAATTGGCTTAATTTCAACATCTGTCTTTGCAATATCCTGCGCAAAGATCGACATAGAAAAAAACACCGAAACTACTATTGATATTTTTTTTACAATCATATAACATTTTTTTAAAATTCTATAATTCAAACAATTACAGAAACCTTACTTTTGCAAACTTAACCAGTTTATGCATGTAAACTATCTAAAAAAATGTTAATTGTGATTTTTTAGTCTAAAATCGCAGCGATTCCAGGCAAAACTTTTCCTTCTAACATTTCAAGCATAGCCCCACCACCAGTGGATACATAACTCATTTTATCTTCGAATCCGAATTGTTTTACAGCAGCAACTGAATCTCCACCACCTACTAATGAAAACGCTCCATTTTCTGTAGCTTCGGCGATATAATCACCTAAAGCAATTGTTCCTTTTGCGAATGATTCCATTTCGAAAACTCCTAATGGACCATTCCATAAAATAGTTTTTGACTCTAAAATTACTTTTTTGAAGTTCTCTAAAGATTTAGGACCTGCATCAAGACCTTGCCATCCGTCAGGAATTTCTCTTACATCTACCACTTTAGTATTTGCTGTGTTTGAGAAATCATCTGCAGCAATTACATCAACCGGAATATGAATCTGAACTCCTTTTTCTTTCGCCAATCTTAAAATTTCAAGTGCTAATTCTTGTTTGTCATCCTCGCAAATAGAATCTCCAATTTTACCACCTTGTGCTTTAATGAATGTAAAAGTCATTCCGCCTCCAATGATCATGTGATCTACTTTGTCTAAGATATTTTCGATAACGGTAATTTTAGATGATACCTTAGATCCTCCAAGAACTGCTGTTACCGGTTTTTCGCTATTTTTAAGTACTTTGTTTAAGCTTTCTATTTCTTTTGCCAACAATGTTCCGAAACATTTTTCTGTTGGAAAGAATTGTGCAATAATAGTTGTTGAAGCATGTGCTCTGTGAGCAGTACCAAAAGCATCGTTTACATAGATGTCTGCAAGTGATGCTAATTCTTTTGCAAAAGCAACTTCTCCTGCTTCTTCTTCAGCATGAAAACGTAAATTTTCAAGCAATAAAACTTCTCCTGGTTTTAAATCTTGGGCTGCAGCCTGAGCAACTTCTCCAACACAGTTTTCGGCAAACTTAACCTTAAGTCCTAAAATTTCTGAAGCTGTTTTTAAAATATGTTTTAAAGAATATTTTTCTTCTACTCCTTTTGGTCTTCCTAAATGCGACATCAAAATTACACTTCCGCCTTGTGCTAAAATAGCATCAATTGTTGGTTTTGCAGCTTCGATACGTGTAGCATCAGTTACATTAAAATTTTCATCCAATGGTACATTAAAGTCAACACGGATAATTGCTTTTTTATTCTTAAAATCGAAATCGTTTAAAGTTTTCATTATATAGTTTTTTAGTTTTTTTTGAAAGAAAAACAAATATAGAACTTTTAAAGTATCATAAATATAAAAATAACCTATCTATAACAGCGAAAACGTTATAAGTTAAGAAAAAAAACAAATTTGCCTCTAAAATGATAAAAATACTCCTTAATCGTGAACCGGACTTTGCGTACAAGGACAGTTACTGATGGATTGTAAGAAATCGAAACCAATAGTTACCGAGTGCGTTCCTGTGTTATAGTTTCCTAAATCGTTGAACATTACCTGATACGAATACCCAAAGTAAAATTTAGATTTCATGAAACCTACCATTGGCCCAACTGATAATGGTTTTGGGAACTGGTCGTTTAAGAAGCGATATGAAACTCCTACCCAATAGTAATCTTCGTAACGGTTGTAACGTCTGTACTTGAAGTTAAAATCGGTTGTAGAACGTTTATCACTTGCAAAATACTGGTAGTAAACAGATGGTTCATATTCGATTCGGCTGTTTTCTCCATCTCTAAAAACATATCCGGTATATACCTGATAGTTTGAAAGTAAATTAGGTTCTACTCCTCTGTATTTATCGGTGTTTTTCTTTAAAACGTTATTGGCATTAAAACTTATATAGAAGCTTTTATTACGATACAAAGCACTAATATCAAAGTTGTTATTGGCATTATAACGATTGTCTGTTACAGATGGATCTATAACCGGATGCTCGATTGTAGTATTGAACTCGTCTGTATCGATACGAAATGTATTGAAGTTGTATGAAAGTCCAAAAGAAAGATATTGCTTTGAATAATAATCTAAAATGATATGGTGCGCAAAGGAAACTTTAGCTCCCGTTTGACGCGTATAACCGTTTCTGTCATTATAAAGCGAAATACCCACTCCGGAACGATCGAGAATTCTAAAATCAGCATAAAGTGACTGGTTTTGCGGTGCATCTTTAATACCCACCCATTGTGTAAGACCGTTGGCTCTAATTCTAAGGTTATCCCCGATACCGGCAAAGGCAGGTGAAATAACAAAAGGATTGTCTGCTAAATATTGTGTAAATACTGGTAGGTTTAACTCTTGGCTGTAACTTGTTGTTACAGCCATGAGTACTAAAGATAAAATAAACTTTTTCATTGTAATTAATTTTTTAGACAACATCATTAGGGGCTCTTATTTTGTTATCTGTATAAAGTGAAATGTCCTACAAACTCTCTGTCATCTTTAGCATCGTTCAGTTTAAGAACATACCAGTAATCTCCTGAAGGTAATTCGGCACCGTTGTATCTACCATCCCATTTTTGACCGTAGTGATACTTAGCAATTACACGACCGTATCTGTCGAAGATAGAGAACTCAAGGTTGTTGTAAATATTCGTACAACCAGGACCCCATGTTGTGTTTGTAGCACCACCAGGAGTAAAGTAATTATCAAGACAAACGTCTGTGTAAATTCCAGGAAGAGTTATGGTCGCTGTACATCCGTTTCTATCTCTCACAATTACAACATAATCTGCAGTTTTGTAGTATTTGTATTTGTTTGAAGATGTAAACGGCTCTCCGTTGAAGCTATACTCGTAACCAGGAGCTCCACCAGCGGCAGTAACTGAAAGGATATTCATTTCTTCCTGACCTGGAGTTTTTATAAGTGTTAACGGATCGTATGCTTTGATATCAAAACTAGCCGTTGGCACTTTACATCCGTTAGTATGTCTTGCCACGATAAAGTGTTTTCCAGGAGCAACATTTGTAAAGATGTTACCTGGCTGGAAAGGACCTACATCACTATCAAGTGCATAATCTACTTGTGTAAGATCTGTATTACTCTCATCAACTGTTACTGTAACCATATTAGATTGTGAATTGTTTACACAATCGTAATTTACCTCTACAGTTGGATCAAGCATTACTGGTTCCGGCATATCGATTGTAACTTCAGTCATACATCCGCTGTTATCGATAATGTAAACTATATGCTTACCTCCTGATAATCCATTATAATCTTCTGTATCTCCATCAACCGGAAGGAATGGACCTTTGTCATTATCAAGACTTGCTGTATAAGGCGCTGTTCCTCCAATAATCTGAATCGCAAATACACCATTTTTGTCTCCTACACAAACCTCTGGAATCATAGAATTTGGAATCTCCACGGCCGAAAGCGGTGCTGGTTCTTTTACTTCTACGTCTTTAAGGAATACATAACATTCGTTTTCATCCTGAACTAATACATCGTAGAAACCTGGTTTAAGGTTTTCGAATACATTTTTGTCAAAGAACTGTTTAAATTCTGGTTCGATTGCATATTTATATGCTCCTACACCACCAGTTGCGTTTACAGTAATTTTACCATTGTTATAACCATTACAAGTTAAAGGTGTTGCAATAGCATCAGCTGTCAATGAAGTATCCGGTTCTGTTAACTCGAACAAAGTAGATACTGTATCACAATCTAAGCTTGTAATTTTTACGATATAAGTTCCAATTGGCAATTGTGTAAATGTACCTGGAATAACCTGTGCCGGAGCTGGAGTAATATCAACACCTGCAGCATTTTGTAAGGTATAAACATAGTTTCCTAAACCTCCATTTGCTAACACACTGATAGAACCCGTAGCGCCACCTTTACACTTAATATCAATTTCGCTAGAGCGCTCAAATCCTAATGCAGGAACTGGTGAGAATTCACTAGTATTAGACACGTAGCTCTTACAATCGTTAGCATCTTTTACAAAATATTTGTATTCCGTTTTTGCTGTTGTTACAGGTAATGTAATATCTACAAAAGAGTTAAATGGTCCTGTGTAATTAATTCCATCTGCACTATAATAGTACGGAGCATTTCCTCCAGTAGCTGTTAACCTCACAACCGGAACTTGTTTACAACTTTCAGTTTTTTGAATTTCTAAATTTGCTTTTACAATTTCTGGCTGATCAATTGTCACTTTATTAGAGTCACTTGTACAAGTCCAGGTATCATTTACAGTAACATAATATGTTCCTGCTTTTAGACCTCTAAACTGGTTTCCTCCTTGTGATTGCTCAACTGTAACAGTTCCGTCAGTTAATACACCATGTAATGTATAGCTATAGTTTCCTGAACCTCCGTTAATTGTATTAATCGTTATTACGCCATCTTCATTGTCGAAACAAGTAAGCATTGGTGTAGCGCTAATTGTAATACTAATTGGTGTTGGGTTTTCTAATTTAGCATCAACAAAACTTTCACAACCCAGGGCATCTTTAGCATATATTCTGTAATCTCCAGCTGTTAACTTGTCAAAAATTGGCGAGTCGCTATATGCTTTAATAATAGTTGTACCTGATCTTAATTCGTATAAGTACTCACCTGGCCATCCTCCAGTTGCTGTAGCAACGATTACACCATCATTATTATCTTTAATACAAGTAATTTCTGACTGCGTTTTAGTAACCGTTAATGCAGCTGTTGGCTGGTTGATTGTAAATGTTGTCTCAACTGTACATTCTGGTTTGTTTACCAGTTTAGCTACAATTTTGTACTGACCTGCTGCCAGGTTATCAACCCAAATTGGACCTGCACTTGTTGTTGTACCTGTGATTGGTAAAACTCCACCCGTAATTGTATACTCGAACGGACCTGCATCATTATCTGGAATTAACTGATTGTCTACGAAAGTTAATTGTACTCTTGTAGTTGTTCCAAAACAAATATTCTCATTTTCAGGTTTAGCGATGATATCGAATGTGTTTGGATTATTGATAAAGTGAACTGCCTGAATCGTACAATTTGTAGCAGGATTCGTTACTGTCACGATATAATTACCAATTCCTAAATCTGTAAAGATTCCGTCTGTACTAGGAGTCGGACCATAAACAGTTCCGTTTGTTCCGCTTAAACTATAGTTTAATCCGGTAATAACAGCTCCTGTTACTGATTTTACTGTTACTGTGATATCTTCATTGTCTACGCAAGTAATCGCATTATCAACTTTGATAACCACATTATCCATTGCAGTAAATGGAACGATTTCATATGTTCCAACCGCAGTACCAATACATTCGTTTTCATCATAAACGTTTATTGTATAAGAACCACCTTTGTAGTCTTTTTCTATAAAGACATTTCTTGGTCCTTTATAAACCTGTGTTACACCATTTATAAACTCATAAGTATACTCTCCTGTACCACCTGTAACACCATTAACCGTTATAGTTGCATAGTTACTAATGTTATCAGTAGTACAACCATAAGGAGTTACAACTGGGTTTGGTACCTTAATTTCCAATGGTTGCTTCACTTCAACAGTTTTATCAGCAGGACAACCTCTTCCTGAAAGTACAGAAACTGTATATGTTCCTGCTATTAATCCTTTAAATACAGGACTCTCTTGTGGTGTTCCACCATTTAGACTGTACATGTATTTAGGGTTATCGTTTACTCCAGGACTTGTTGGAGCAAGACTTGCTGTAATTGTTCCATCATTTCCACCATTACAAGAAACCATAGTAGGAATTGCATCAAATCCGGTAACTTTTGTTGCTGCATCTAAAACAAATACAACTTCATCTGTGCAATTACTTGGTGTTCCTAAATCAGTAACAATAATAGTATGTGAACCAGCAAATAACTTATCAAATACTGCAGGTGTTCCTGTTATTGTTCTAACCCCATCAATAGTAAAACTAAAGTTACCTGATCCTCCAGTTGCACTTGCAGTAACTTGTCCGTCACCGTCTGCACATGTTGGGTAGATATCTTTTTTCACCTCTAAAATTACAGGTTGTAAAATAGTGATCAATGCCGGGAATGTAGTTTCGCAACCAAATTTATCTCTTACAACTATGTCATAAGTTTTAGCCGCTTTTACACTGAACTTCAAACCAGATTGGAATCCGTCTCCAACACTGTAAGTAAATGGTCCTACTCCAACTGCAGCAGAATCATCTATTACAATTTCATAATTTCCTAAAGCATCAGCACATTGTGATGTTACACTAGCAGTAAATCCTGCTGGTAACGGATCTTTTTGAATGTTTACAATTATCGGAACAGAAATACATCCGTTTTGATCTTTTGCATAAACATACCATGCTGGTGTTGCAGGATCTAACTCTCTTGTAGCATCTGGCAAGAATACTCCAGGTGTTGCTGTTGGACTTACAGGAACAAATGAATAGGTATAATCAGGTGTTCCACCGTGACCTGCAACTGTAACAAGAGCTCCAGTTGTACAATTAGCATTATCATTATCTTCTTCTGTAACTGTAACAACAACAGGATCGTTTATAACAACTGTGAAAGTTGTTGGACAACTTGTGATATCATCAAGGATATCAATTTTGTAAGATCCCGTAGCTAAGTTAGATAAAGTAACTACAGCATTAGAAGTTGTAACTGGTGCCGAAGGAGCATCAGTGTCTTTAGTTATTGTATAAGTATAAGTTCCTTTGAAATTAGAAACCGTAAATATTGCTTTACCATCATTATTACCAATACAAGTCTTAGCGAAAGACTCACCATCTACAATGATTCTAACTACATCTTTTATAGTTAATACATCACTGAATGAACACTTATTATTATCAGTTACCTCAAATTTATAATCACCAAATGGTAATCCGCTGAATACAGCCGGAACCGCACTTCCTGATGTTGTGATTGGTGCATAAAGTGTTGTTGGTACTCCATTGAATTCTATAATTTTAAATTCTAATGCACCTACACCATTTGTAGCTTTCACTGTAACATTACTATTTACAGCAGCACAAGTAATAGCTGTTGGTGAGAATGTTAAAGCACTTGGCTTGTTTAACGGAACAATCGGAACTGTTACCGGACTTGTTTCACATCCATTAGCATCTCTAACTGTATAGGTAACTGATGCAATTGAACCATCATTACTTACCGAAATACGATCTACTGAATCATATCCTTTACCATCAAAGTTATACTGATATGTTCCTGTTCCAGTACCACCTTTACCTTCTACCACTATTTCTGTAAATGTGCTACAAGATGTATTTGGTGTAACTGAATGATCTGCCTCTAATAAAGGTGGCTGAGTAATTGTAATATTAGCTGAAGTAGTTGAACAACCTTTAGCATCTGTTACTGTAACTGTATAATCACCTTGGGCTAAACTAGTATAAATACCGCTTTTATCTCCTGTTGTATTAGTTGCTCCTGAAAGCACAAATTTATAAGGAGCAACACCTCCACTTGGTACAACTGTTAAACTTCCATTGCTTTCATTCCAACAGATCACATCAGTTTTTGATGGTGTAAGAACAATTGTCCCAGGTTTTTTAACTGTTACAGCAGCGGTTGTAAATGTACATGGTACATTACTATCTGAGATCAAGAAAGTATAATCTCCTTCGGCAGTTACAAATTCTGTAAAATTACCCGTAGTTGGTTTTGGACCATTAACTGGAGTTCCGTCCAAATACATTTGGTATGTATAATTTGGAGCTGGAGTTGTCTTACCACCTTTAACCTCAACAACGATTTTTGCAGCTTCATTACCTACTTCACAGTAAAGATCTTTCTCTAGTGTTGCGTTAGCTATTAAACGCTCTTCTATAATGTACTCTATTTCATCAGTACATCCGTGATCATCAGTTAATACAATCTTGTATTTTCCTGCTTTTGTAAATGTTATGTTATTAGTTGTTGGTAAACCATTTACAGTAAATGTTTTGTTACCATTGTAAGTTGTAGATATTGCAGGGGCAGCAAAATTAATTGTAATCGCTGCATCTACAAAACACTGCTGTGCTGGTTGATTAAGAACTGGAGCTGCATCACGGATAACCGGAACATTCACTTTAGCAGAAATACAACCATTAGCATCTTTTACATACACATCCCAAGAAAGAATGGTTAGATTAGTATCAACTTTTATAGGATTGCTGCCAAAACTTGGTGTAGTACCCGAAAGTGCCGGAACAGCTGCATAAGTATAATTTCCTATTAGTCCAGTTCCGCCAGCTACATTTGCAACCGTAATTGTAGATTCTTCCAAATTACAATTTACATTAGTTGCCGATGCAGTAAATGTTATTGGATTTGGCACAGTAATAGTCACTACAGCAGATTTAGAACAATTTGTTGTATTGTCTGTAACTGTTATCGTATGAGTTCCTGCTTGTAAATTTTGCAATGTAATAACATCAGCAACAGGAGTTGGAACTACTACAGCCGGTACACTTGGTGGTACGCTTGTTACTGCAATTGTATAATTTCCAGATGCGCTAAAGTCAGAAACCTGGAAAATAGCTTTACCATTATTTGTAAGACCATTTGCAGCATTACAAGTAATATTAGTTGAAGACGTCAATTTGATATCAATTGGAACAACATCATCTATGATCAAATCTCTCTCGATAGAACAACCGTGGTCATCAGTAGCTCTAAATGTATAAGTACCCGGTGCTAAACCTGGAAACACATTTGAAGGGCCATTATTTAAAGTAAAAGGAGAAATAATCTCATATTTTGCCATTAATGTATTTCCACTTGCCGCTGTTGTATAGCCGCCAATTACATTTAAAGTAACATCAGAAACATTGGTTGGACAAACCGGTGCTGTTGCCACAAATTTAATATCTGTAAGCTCTTTATATGGATCAACATGAACAGTACCAGTAAATTTACATCCGTTTTTATCAATTACATAGTACGAAATATCACGTCCCACTAATGGAACTGTATTGTTATATACTGTTAATTTATTGTCGTCGTTATATGTTGACGAACCATCAAAATTATATTGGTAAGGAGATGTACCTGTAGTTGGCACATCGATAGTCACAACTACTGCTTGAACTATATTAGTAGATGGGTTACATGTAAATTCTGTAACTTTAGCTGTAGTTGTTAATTTTGTTGGTTTCGTAATGGTAAAGTTTGTCTTTTTAAGGAAACAACCTTTTCCTGAAGTTACTAAAATATCATAAACTCCTGCTTTAAGATTTGTAAACTCAGGTGTTGGCTGAGCTGGTCTGCTAACAGCAACGTTACCAAAAGTTTCAGTTCCTGTAAGCGTATAGGTATAATTTGGATTATCACTTCCTGGTTTCAATACAACCACAAGTTTACCACTATTATCGTTATCGACAAGATCTCCAACATTAAAACTACTACACAATATATTAGTAATTTCAACATCAAAATCAACCGGAGTTCCCACTTTCAATGTAAATTCAGCCGTAGTTGTACACTGCGTTCCTGCAGCTCCACCATCAGTTATAGTAACGGTATGAGTACCTGCTTTAAGACCTGTTATGGTATTTCCTGAAATTACCTGACCAATATAAGTTGGCGAGATAGTATAGCTGTAAGTACCTGAACCACCTTTTGGATTTAATGTAACTGAACCATCGTTAACGATACAGCTAGGTTGTATAACCGGATCGATTGTTAAACTAAGAGGCTTAGCAATGGTAACTGTTTTTGAATCAATACAATCGTTAGCGTCTTTTATATAAATAGTATGTAGACCAGAACTAAGACCGGTTACTGTATAAGGCCAAGTCGAAATAGATGTATAAGCATTGTCACTGTCAACACTGATAGAAACAGCACCCGTTACCGGAGCACCTGTTCCTTTTACACCAGAAACAATAATTCCAAAAGTATTTTCGGCAACGCATTTATTCACTATCGTCAAAGGATCAAGAAGCGGACTTGGATCAGTAGTAATAATTTGACCTAAAGGAACTTCACAGCCTTTCGCATCTCTAACAATAAAACTCCAGTCGTTTCCTTTTGCAGGATCCAGTTCTAGTACGTTTTCATCAACAAAAGCTGGTACCGGATCTCCAGTAGGATATGCTACATATTTAAAAGGACCTGTACCACCACCAGCAGTAATAGTTACCAAAGCACCTCTGTGACAATTTGCATTTAACACTTTGCTTATTTTCGCCTGAAGTGCAGAAGCTGGTTGTTTGATTTGGAAAACAAACGAAGTTGAACACTGTGTTCCATCTACTTCTTTTACATACAACGTATAATTACCCGGTTTTAAGCTTGTAATTGCTCCTTCAAAATGAGGAGCAGGTGTTGCTTTATAAGTTAAAGGACCACTAATATTACCAGGTGGCACTGGTTGATTCGTCAGGTTATCTCTTAATTCATAATCAATTTGCGTAACCAAACCGTCATAACCTGTCACTTCAAAATCAATCTTACCATTTGCAGAACCAAAACAAGTAACATCTGTTGTTTTTGCTGTAATTGTAATAGGCGAAATGGTAGGGGTAGTATAATCTAAATACGTTGGACAACCCTTAGAATCTATTACTTCAAAAATGTAGTGCGTATTTTGGTCTAAGTTCTTAAAAATATAAGAGTAATCAGGAATAGATCCTGATGTTGTACTAGTACCATAGATAGAATAAGTAAAATTAGGAGTACCCGTTAATGGTTTAACTTTTATTTCAATAGAAATACCATCAGCACAAGTCTTTCCTATAACTTCAACTCCAAATTCTAAATATGGAGGTGGTGCTATTCTTAGTGCGGTACTTTCAAATTTACAGCCTTTAGAATCTACTACCGTAACATAATAATCACCGAAAGCTAAATTTGGGACATTAATTACCGCAGTTGGAGCATTAGAAGTTTCCGTAAATGGTGAACCCGGTACTTGATTCATTTTATTATCATAAACATAATAAGTATATGGTGCAGTACCTCCAGACAATACACTAAGATCTAAGCTACCTGGTTGTGTAGAATTACAAGTAATTCCATTCACTCCAATTTTAACATCGATTTTAGGTGTTGGCGCAATAACAATTGTTCCATTTTGCACACAACCTCTACTGTCTTTTACCCTATAAGGATAAGTTCCCGCAGCTAAACCACCATAAACAGTAATGTTGCTAAATCCCTTATTATTAAAGTTATAAGTAAATGGCGCCACTCCTGTAAGTGCTTTAATGGTTACTGAACCATCAGTGTCTCCGTTACAGGTTGGGCTTATTGGATCATAAGAAGAGGTAACACCAACATTTGTTACTGTTATTGGGTTTGTCTCTTTAGTACAACCATTAGCATCTGAAATCTCAAATTGATAAACACCTGGTGTTAATGTTTGATATTCAAATGGAGGTGTTGTAAAAGCAATTGGTAAACCGCTATAAGATCCCGCTCCCACTTTTACTCTATAACCATAAGGCGATTTTCCTCCATTAATTGTAAATGTGATTTTCGCCGGAGTTGGTAAAGCAGGAAGAACTGCAGGACATATATCATTAGTTAAAACCGCTAGTGGATTTAATGCATCACTTACAACAACTGATGTTATATTGGTACAATTATTAGCATCTGTAACCGTAATCGTATAATTTCCTGCTGCCACTGTAAATGTATCGGCAGGGCTAGGAGCCACACCTGTATTTATTGTATAGGTATAAGGACCAACTCCTCCATTACCAGTAGCTTTAATTGTGAATGAACTTCCAGAAGCACTACATTGATTCGTAACCGAAGCGCTTACTGTTGGAATTGGATCAGTATCAATTGTTACTGGTAAAGTTGCAGTACAACCTTTTGCATCTTTTACAAAGATAGTCCAATTTTTATCAGCTCCTCCGTTAGAATTTATGTTAAATATAGGACTTGGACCATACAATGGTGTTCCTGTTGGGTTGTCAGCATCTAAAATGGCATACTCATATTTCGTAGGGGTTGCATTTTGTGTACCACCAGCACCTAACACTGTAACAGTAGAGGAAGGTTTTCCGCAGTTCGCATTCACATTAGAAACTAAGCCTAAAGTTAAATCTGCTATTGGTTCTGTAATTGTGATTGATGTAGAAACGGTACATAATGAAGTTTCATCAATAAAGTCAACTTTGTAAACACCAGCTGCAAGATTAGGCAGTGTAAAAGTGTTTGCAGTTTGTCCGCTCACAGTACTTACTCCATTTACAGTATAGCTGTATGTAGAAACAAATCCATTTACTTCATAGCTGATATTACCTGTAGCTCCATTATGACAATATGCATCATTTACTTTTGTTGCAATTGCTGTCATTGGCACTACATTCTGGATTGTTTTATTGGCATATACATAACAACCATTATCATCTGTAATTTTAAAAACATAGTTACCAGCTGGCAATCCTTTGAAATTTCCATCAGCTGCTCCCGAAGTATTTGTTGTTGTTGGACCTGAAAAAATTTCATATTTAAGAGGAGCAACACCTGTTAATGGTTTTATTTTAATACTAACATCACTTGATGTTACAGCTGGTGCACAATAAATAGGGCTTGCACTAACAGAAAGTACCTGTGGTGGATTTAATTTTAATAATGTTATTGATTGTTCAGGTGTAGTACAACCGTTACTATCCATAACTATGTACTTGATCGTTTGATCTGATCCGTTATCAGTAACAGGAAATGTATTTGTACCAGTAAAAGAACCTCCATTAAAACTATATTGATAATCAGGTCCAGTTCCCGTAGTTACAGGATTTATTGTTACTAATGCAGATTGTTTAGTATTCGCAGCATTACATGAAAATTTAGTCGCCGATGCTGATGCTACTAATTTAGTTGGCTCAGCAATAGTCACTTGCGCGGTACCTTCGCAACCTAGAATATCTTTAAGAACAATATCATAAATTCCAGCCGACAAGCCAGTAGCTGAAGCGCTCGTAGTCGTTGCAGAAACTGTTACTGAAGCTGCTACCCCTCCTTTAGTTACACTGTATGTAAAAGGAGCTTTACCAGATGTTGCTGTAATAGAAATAGATCCTGTAGCCCCCCCATTACATTTAACATTAGTCTTACCTGTGCTAAGTGTTAACACAATTGGTTTAAGCGTTACAGGAATATCTACTGTATATGCGTAACAAACTGGGGTTGCACTATCACTAACTCTAAATCTGTAAGTTCCAGATGCAGTAGCGGTATAAGGACTTGTAGTTGTTGCATAAGTATTTCCACCGTCTGTTGAAACTGCGTAAGTATGAGTTCCGGTACCACCGGCAGAAGTTAAACTAATTTTCGTTTCTGTTGTACAAGAAACATCTGGTACAACTGTTGGGGTAATTGTTAACTGATCAGCAACTTTATAATTGATAAAAGCTTCACAGCCAAATTTATCTTTTACTGTTAATTTATAATTTCCAGGAGTTAAGCTAAATGTAGCTGAGTCTCCAAAATCAGTACCATTTTTACTAAATGTTGCCGGTGTTGCAAAAGTTCCTGTAATTGTTACAGAAACAGGACTTCCCGGATAACATTGCGCTGCAATAGGATTGATAGTTGGAAGATCTTCTGTTAGTATTGCAATTGTTTTCTTAACCGCACAATTATTTACATCTTTTACATAAACATCTATACTAGTTGTTAAAACAGCTGTATCAACTGTTAAAATTGTTCCGTAAGGGGTACTTGGAGCAGTAGACGGACTTTTTGCATAAGCATAAGTATAGTTACCGCTACCTCCTGATATACCTGTTATTGTAAGAGTTGCAAATTTATTATTACAACTAATTTTTGATGCATTAACAGTAAAATTAATTGCAGTTGCAGTACCCACAGTTACCTGTTTGCTATCTGAACTACATCCTGTTGCAAGATCAGTTGCAACAAAAGTATAGGTTCCCGGAGCTAAATTAGTATAGGTTACTACATTTCCGTTGACGTTTGGAGTACCAGTATTTGGAGAAAAAGTATAGCTAAAGTTACCTGTACTGCTTATGTCAGACACTGTAAATGAAGCTTTACCATTTTTAGCATCATAACATACTTCATCTACTTTTGAACCTTCAGCTTTAATTTTAACTGCTTGGTCAATAGTTTTCTTATCATTTACACTACATCCTCTCGCATCTGTTGCTTTAAATGAATACTCACCTGCCACTAATCCTGTAAAAATACCTGTAGTGTTTGAAGGTGGTGAAGTTGGTCCTCCTGTTACTTCATAAGTAATTGGAGCAATTCCGCCAGTTGTTGTAAGCGTTAGACTTGTGTTGTTTTTATTACAAGTAATTGCTGCCGGTACAGAAAAATTAATTAAAGTTGGCGGATTAAATGCCGGAACTTTAATTTCATTTTCGGCTGTACATCCGTTAGCATCTTTTACATAAAATTTAATCGTTTGCTCAGAAGTTGTATTTGTAACTGTTTTGGTAGTTACATCATTATAACTTGTGCCACCATCAAAATTATATTTGTAACCGCCTGCTCCACCTTCACCGATAATAGTGATTACCGTGCTGGTGCTGCAAGTTGTATTAGCCGGGAAACTACCTTTAACTGCAACTTTTGTCGGGTTAGTTAAAGTAACTTCATAAACTATTGATTCACAACCTTTGCTGTCTTTTACCTGATACGTATATTTTCTGGTATTTACTGCACCTACAAACGCATTTAAGTTTGAATACGTAGCAGATGTACCATAACTACCACCATTAAATTTAAATTGGTAAGTTGGCCCTGATCCTCCTGCTGGTAAAACTGTAAATGAACCATTTGAGTCATTATTACATTTTGGATTTGTCTGGCTTGCTATTGAAGCTGTTGGAGTTAGTTTTGTATCTACTTTTGCAGCAGCAGTAACTACAGAACATCCTTTTGAATCTGTAACTTTAAATACATAACTACCTACTTTAGATGTTTTATAGATATTACTAGTCATATCAGCAAAAGTAGTTCCACCGTCTTCTGATACTTTATAAGTATAAGGCGCAATTCCTTCTGAAGCAACAATTGTGATTTCAGCTTCCGGTGTTAATGTACAGTCTATTAATTTAGTTATACGAGGACTTGCAATAATTTGTTTTCCAATTTGAATTCCTGTAATTGCATCAGCAATACATCCGTTACCGTCTGTTACTACAACTGAGTATGTTCCTGGCCCAACTTCAAATTTATTATTATCTTTTTGAGCTGTTGCTCCGTTCAAGCTGTAATAGAAAGGCGCTATTCCTCCCTCTACTTTAACAACAATAGTGGCTTTATTGGCAGCATCATAACATAAGTCAGAAGACTCGTCCAAGGTTATTTTTGGTTTAGTCGGATCTTTTACTTCTACAGGATCTGAAGCTGAAGAAGCACAAGAGTTTTTATCTTTAACTACTACAAAATAGGATCCCTCTGGTACATCATCAAATGTAGCTTTGTCACTGGTTCTGTAAATCGTACCATTTGCATGATAAAGTTCGTAAGTATATTTAGGCGAACCTCCTACCGGAATAGCCGTAATTGACGCTCCCAAAATACATGTAGAAGGTTTTGTAACACTTGCTGTTGTGGTAATCGTTGTTGGCGCTGTTATTTCTTTTTCGAAAGAACTTTGACATAATCCAGCATCATCATTCTTAACGATAATTTTATAATTTCCTTTGGCTAATCCAGAAATGGTAAATGGTGAGGTTGTTGCTGTATTCCAGGTTCCACCATTATCAAGAGAATATTTAAATCCATCTTTTGCATCAAAATTTTCAACAGTAAGTGTGATCTTACCATCGTTTTTATCACTACAAGTGGCATTGTCAATTACAGGTTCTGAAACTTTAAATGCTTTGTTGGTTTCGATAATAACATCAAATTTCTTCTCTGTTATACAAGATTTAGGTAATTGACGAACCCAAATATCATCTACAAGTAAATCATTTCCGCTGAATTTATTATTATAAGAACGAATTACAAAACTAAGATTATTGTATGCACCAGGATTTAAAGACAATTCTTTATAATTCCAAATTTCATTTCTTGGTACTTTCCAAGGATTTGCCGTATCGGTTGTTGCAACGATAGTTTCTCCTGGTCCGCCCAGGTCATTAACTAATTGTATAGTTAATTCAGGATCGTAATAATTGGATCCAGTAGTACTCTTCATTAAATTTTCTGCCCATAATGAAATAATTACAGGTTGATCTACAATAACATCTTTAATAGGTTTACTGTAAATAATACCTCCAACTCCAGCTGAACTTCCGATATTAACACATAAAAATCTTCCAAATTTATCAGCAGGTAAAGTGTGATCTTTTGCAACTACCCAAGTACCTCCAAAAGTTGTTTTTATACTACTTGCAACAGCATATTTACCATCGTTTATCTGATAATCATTGATGTTACCACATATCGATGGAAAAGTTGCCGGATGTGGAGTCGTTTCATCTTCAAAACAATATTTCGGGCTGATTCCAGGAGTTGTAGTATATCCTCCTTGTCCAAAATCTTCTTGTAATAAGTTACTATATGTTGCTGCCGAAACAGCTTTGTATTTTACTGATATTACATGTTTCCCTACAGGAACATTATTAAATACATTGCTGGTAATAGGGGTATTTGGTTTGGTATCAATATAGTACTCATAAGTATAATTTGCTCCACCTGTATTGTTTACTACAATAGTTGCATTTCCGGTTCCGTTGCAATTGTAAACTACTTTAGGGTTTGGCTCAATAGAAGGATCTGCTGGTTTAGGATCTAAAACAATATCTTTCATTGCGTAAACACAATCTTTACTGTCTTTAACGTATACAGTATATTTTCCCGGATCCACAAAAGCTTCGTTCTCATTTATCCAGGTTTTTTGATCATCAAAACTATAAGTATAAAGAGGTGTTCCTCCTTGTACATTTGTAATTCTGATTTTTCCCTGATGTTCAAATCCTGGCAGACCACAACCAGCCAGTTCAGAGACTCCTGCAGAAGCACTTAATGCATTTTCTGGACCTGTAATTTTTATTATTCTTGGCTCATCTAAACATTCTGCACCCTCATAAACATATTTTACAACAAGTGAATAACTTCCCGGTGCAAGATTAGTTATTGGTGAAATAGAATTAAACGCTCCGTTATTAAGGCTGTATGAAACGGCATAACCAGAGTCTGCAGGTGAAACATCAATTTTAATCTGACCTCCGTTAGTTCCGTAACAATCAACATTACTAGGTGTAACTGTAATAGTAGGTTTTGGAACCATAACCATTTTTACCGGAAGCGCCATAACTTTACATCCTTTGTCATCGACAACCTCTATATTGAAGATACCATCTGCAGGTAAAGTTTCCGCTGTAACAACTATTTTAGGATTTGTAACATAATTAACATTCCCGTTTATATAATACATATAATATGGTGGTGGTCCCGGTCTTGGAGTTCCTCCTTTTACCGTTACCAGAATTTCTCCCGCACCACATTCTGATAGTGTTTTAGTAACTTTAGCTTCAGCTGTTAAACGATAATCAAAAACTTCTACTTCTTTAATTACACTACAGCCATTATTGGCAGTAGACATAATTACCTCATATACAAAACCTGGTTCAACACCAGTAAATACCTTGTAATTATCTGTTATTAATCCTGTATTTTGAATTTCAGCTGTAGTTCCTTTTTTTCTAAGAATAAATTTATAATTTCCTGGAACATTACTTATAGTTGCAGTTATAGTTCCTAAATCTCCTGTACAAATTGGGTTAGTGGCTTTAAGATCTGTTTTAAATTCAAGTTCTTCAACATTAACATCCACAAAGAAAGGACATGCTGAGATTTGACCATCTATTAATACAGTCTGTCTAATCTGAACTTTATAACTTCCTTTCGGAACATTATAGAAAGTACTTTCAGGTTGATAATTAACCCCATCAAGGCTATAATTATAACCTGTATTTTCAGGTGGATTTGTAACTTTAATCCATCCTTTGGTATTACAAATGATATCTTGCTTTTCAGCTTTAGAATCCAGTTTGTTTTGGTAAACATTAAAATAATGTGTCACCACACAAGTGTTCCCATAATTTACAACAACTCTAAAAACTCCCGGTCTGTCAGCAGTAAATTTAGTACTATTTTCAACAATTGTTGTCCAATTTGTTGCTCCTTCATAAGGACAGCTCTCCGGATTAGGCTCATCTTTTGAAGGCACATCTGTTGTTTCCTGCCACGTTACTTTTGTAGCTCCGGTAATCTGTGTATCAATGTCTCTCTTGTCATTAAGTCCACATAAGAAAATTTTAGGAAACGGTTTTTTATCCCTAACACATGTGAAAGCTTCTCCTGTAGCCGGATCAATATTGTCTCCTTTGATCGGATTTTTAATAGTTGAAGCAAGATAATCTGTTACATTAAATGTTTGTTGTATTGGCTCACAATTGGCTGCGCCACTATTGTCAACCGTATACTTTCCAGGTTTGTTAATTGTAACTGTTCTGTTGTTACCACCAAAAACAACTCCGTTTGGATCTTTCCATACATAAGTATTATAGCCCAAAGCAGCCGTTAAAGTTGTGGTACCACAAAGCGAAACATCTCTACTAAACAAACATTTATCTATACCTACTAAAAAGTTTGTTGCTGTTGGTTCTCCAACATTACATTCCGAAATCGTAGAGTAACTTCCTTCTCCAAATCCTTCAGGAGTGGTATTTTTTACACCATAATATTTAGAAAATGCTATATTTTCAATTTTGTTGGCACAAGCATCAATCAGCTCATTACAATCATCTACCACTTTTACTTTAAATTTAATTGAGTAAGGTATTAGTGGACCATTTGCAACAACCAACGCATCAGGTATAGTAAAAACGAGTCTTCTTGCCACAGGGTCATAAGCTGCGGTAATTCTGGAGTCCATCGTAATACTATTAAGACCTCCGAAAATTACATTTTTAGGAAGGTTGTCTGTAATTGTAAAATTTTTAGCATCATCATTTCCTTCATTCCTAAAATTAATCTCGTATTGTAGATCCTGACTTAGTGTTACAGGCTTCCCATTAATATTCTTATTGTCTTTATCTAGCACATTCTTCCTAAGTACTATTTTTGGAGCAATAATCTCTACTGCTAACGCATTAAAAAACATATAATAAGAATCTGAAGAAGTACTAATTCTAAGAGTTGCATTAGTTTCGTCGTTCTGTATTATTGAATTATTTTTGTTATCTATTTTTACAACACCAGCATCATAACCAAGTGTATTTATACTTTTAGGATTACGATCCATCATATAAGTATCTCCATCTGAAATACTACTATTAAAAAAGTTCGGTATAGACTTAGGATTTCTTCCGGTTGTAACTCTAATTGGTCTTACCAGTGATGATATAGCTCCAAATGCAGCAGATTTTGCTCCTTTAATTTCCAGACCGTCGCCCTCTAATGGGTTATCGCCCTCTAAAGCGCTAAAAGCTAATTTTACATTTACATCTCCAAAAGGATTCGTTCTAAAACCTGAAATAGGAATATCTAATGGACCATCACTACTTCTAATAATACTAAAACCATCAAAACTAGTAATATATTTATTAGGCAGTAAAGGATCTTTATAGATTATAAAAATAGACCAACCTGCTGCACTGGCTCCCGGAGCAAATTTCCCTTCAGTACAAACTATATCTCCTACAGTATAATCTCCCTCTTTAGCAGCAATAACTTCATTTGTAATTTCTTTAAAACAAGCATATGGTTTGGCTACGTATGGATTTGATACACCAGCACCACCTTCATCAAAAAGCAATTCTCCTGTGATAGTTTTATAAGCTGCTGTGGGACTCTTAAATTTGACTTGATTAATCTTACTCCTATCCGTACCACGATAAGTTCCGCCCCAATATAAAGCAGCATACACAATTTCATAACAAGTTTTACTAGCTTGCGGAATTGTTAATTTTGCAGAACTTGAATTATATGTATCAGTATTATTATCAATATCAATATATTTCATAGTGAAATCGTCATTTAACTTACTGTCTTCACCAATTACATCGTAAGGATCTTTAGGACGCTCACCATTTCCATTATCTCTATTGAGAATATTGTTTCCAATAACTAAAATATCTCCATTTAAACTGGTTGTTTTTCTTGGAGTAAAACCCTTTCTTAACTGGGCGTGAGAAGAGATACTTAGCAATACAAGTACCGCTGCAATAAATACTTTAAAAATAGTAGGTTTTTTCATAGTCTTCATTTTGTTTTGCTTGTCCTGAAATTTTTTAAGGGGCATTAAAAAATAAATTAAAGCGTTCTAAACATTTATTTTACTGTCCTTCTGAAAATTCAGAAGGACTGAAATTTTTAATTATATATTTTCAATTAATTCTCCACTTTTACGATGGCCATTTTCCCGTTATATGGCTTGGTTCCTTTTGCTTCTAATGCCTTAGTTGCTTCAGATAAACCTTCGAATTTCTCGTAATAGATATAATATTTACTTGTTGTTACATTGTAAAAGAAATTAACATCTGAACGTCCTGCTGCAACTGCTTTTGCAAGGAACTGATCACGTTTTTCTACACTATTGTGAACTGCAATAATTAAATAATAACCGCTATCAGAATTTTTAATATTCTTGATAATCTGCATATTCGACTGGTCTTCACCAAAATCAAAATCACTTGCGGTTAATGGTGTACTGCTTATCTTAGTCGTTTCTTTAATGCGTTTAAGAGCGGCAACGTCCTGCGCATATCTTCCCTGATCATTTTCGTACGCTGCACGTTTGATTCTACGTTTTTTCTCAATTTCAGTTTCAGCTTTAATACGTTCTAAATTCGAAAGTAAAGTGGCACTGTCTTCTTCCATTTTTAATTGTGCTGCTTTCAACTGGTTGATCTTATCCAGATATGCCTTATTTAAAGCATCATTTTTATTCGGGAATTTTTTAAGTCTTTCGTTATATAAATTAGTCAGCTTAGCGATTTCATCTTTTTGGATTCTGTTAGCATCCGCAAGTTGTGTTTTTAAAGCCTCTAACTGGCTGTTTTCGGCCGCAACACTTTTGAAAGGTTTTGGCTCTTTATAGATTCCTTTTTCACTTAAATCATTCTCTTCTTTTAAGTCATTCAAATCTCTTTGTTTATTAGCCACAGTGGTATTGAACTGAGACAATAAATCTTTTTGATTTTTAACCGAATTCTCGATAGATTGTGTTAAATCATCTATCGCTTTTGCTGTATCGTCTTTTGGAGCTGAAGCTGCTTTTGCAATTGCATCTGCGGCTAATTTTGCCTGAAGTGCTTCGGCATCCGCTTTCGCTTTGGCATCGGCCAATAATTTTGCTTCACGCGCTTCTTCTGCTAATCTCAATTGTCTTGTTTCTTCTTCAGCTTGTAATCTTTCTGTAGCTTCGGCATCCGCTTTTGCTCTTTGATCTGCCAATAACTTAGCTTGTGCAGCTTGCATATCGGCTTTCGCTTTAGCATCCGCATCTAGTTTTGCCTGAAGAGCTTCTGCATCAGCTTTGGCTTTAGAATCGGCAGCTAATTTTGCCTGAA
>NZ_JADKPQ010000029.1:0-63658 GCF_015350725.1 Flavobacterium sp. CSZ | reverse complement strand
TATAACATCCGTTTTAGAAGAAGCAGCAAGGGCTAAAGCTGCGGTAGGTTGCGTAATAACTACTCCGGTAATGTTGGCAGAACAACCATTGGCATCCACTACTTTTATGTTATAGGTTCCGGCCGTTAAACTCTGTAAAGTATTTGGAGCTGTTCCTCCATTAATATAATAAGTAAACGGCGCAGTTCCGTTGGTAACATTTATTTGAATCTTACCATCGTTTCCACCAAAACAGGTTACATTGGTTTTTGGTCCTAGTGCAACGGTGTAAAATGGAGGTAAAGTAATATTAGAGGTTACAAAATCCCTATTTGCATACCACCATGTATTTATAGTATTTAAATTTCCGTACTGAGGACTATTATTGTTATTACTATTAAAATTATTCCAGGTATGACAATTACCGGGAGGAGTGTTGTTTGGAGTGCAGCCGGTAAGGTTTATTTTACTGCTAAAAACACCTCCAGTATAAGTAATGTTGCTATCATCCCAGTAAAGTTTTAGAACATATCCTGATGGAGCAGCTGGTCTTACAGTTGTACATGAAAATCCATATTGGTTTTCTTCTATATCATACATCGGAAAATGAAAAGCAGCCTGTCCAAACGAAACCACTATAGGTATCGAAGTTCCTTGGGCTATAGTATTTCCCAGTCCGTCTTTTCCATTCCAGGGAACACTAACAGCAAAGGGTGGAGCTCCGGAACCTGTTACACTTTTAGTAGTTAGCACATCTTTTGTACCTGGAGTATAAATTCCGTCACCATTATTAAAATCAAGAAGTATATCAATTGTTCCGCTTTTAAAAACGCTAATATTAATATTGCTTTCGCCGATACCACAATTGGTAATTCCGTTTATTTGTATGTTTCCGTTATAAGTTCCGTTTTTCCAAACATTAATATCCGGATCAGAAAGAAAGACCTCATATTTCGGACTCATCTTAGTTGCATTTGCTGCATTCCAGACACTTTTTTGGTCATTAGCCGTATTTCCGCTGCTTCCTGCTCCTGTATTATTAAACGCAACATTAAAGTACCAAGGTCTAAAACCCGCACCGTTAAAATTAATTTTATTTACGAAACCAGTTTGTGTACTAGCTCCCGTTGTAGAACCATTATCTGGAGCAAAAACAAAGAAAGCGCCATTAAAGTCAGTGGCAACATCATCCATTGCAAGGGCCCAACGTTTAGAATAAAGACGTCCTGAAATAGAATTTTTACTAGAATTATTAGCAACTGTAATGTCATAATAATTATAATAAAGTTCTGTATAACTAGAGTTGTTGGTTTCAAATTCAATATAATAATCACCAGCAGGCATACCCGTTGGATCAAATACAATAGGAACATAACCAGTTGTAGTAATACCATTAATTCCATTTGGTCCATTTTGAGCTCGTGAAAGTTTTTGTGCTTCCGTACCGGTTATATTAGATGAAGAAGTGGTTAAATTATAACTTCCAAATACAACATTTCCGTTAGGATCTAAAATTCTAAATTTAGAATCAACCTCTGAATTGCTATTATCCGGAGCAGATCTTCTGGCTTTACTAAAGCCCAGATATACTTTTTCACTATTTGGGTTTTGAATCCTAATGTATAAACGTTGTTCATTAGTAGAACCGTATCTGGCAAAATTACCATACTCATTGTTGTTGATGCAAAGAGAAGCACGATGATTAACATCCGGAGTGGTTTGTTTTGTACCTTCTCCGCCATAAACATTCATGAACAAAGAACTTAATATAAAACTTAGAAGGATTTTTATTCTGATTTTAAAAGTAAAGTTTTCCATATTAAAAATTTAATATTGATATGATGGTTATGCTAAGAGAAAAAACGAACTGCAACTACATTTTGTAGTAAGAAAACATAAGCGGCTCTGGTATTCATTGCGTTTTTTAAATCCAAGAAAGATTTATTAAAACCAACTCCCTTTGTTTTTTTCGGAGGAATGTAGGTATAGAGAATCACCTGACTTTTACTTTCCGGGCAAGAGCCCGAAGTTGCAACAACCTTAGTGCCGTTCCACTGGTCGAGCATGTTAGTGTCAATTAAGTTTAGTTTTACATAAAATTCTACAGACTCTCCCGCAGCAAGTGTAATTGTTTTACTAAATGCCGAATTGTTTTTATTCTGCAGTTTATTGCGCAGTAAAACATTATTTTGCGAAGAACTTCCGTCCGGGTTTTCGGCAAAGCCAGAAAAGTTGTCTGCAGATAATTGATAAGTGTCTGTAGTAGTTCCGGTATTTTTGATTTGAAGTAAAAATGAAGTTTCAAAACCATTATACTTTTGCTCCTTATCTCCTTCAATAGTTATTTCTGAATTGCATGAACCAGATTGGGCAAACGAAAGAGTTGTAATTAAACAGACCAGTAAATTAAAGATGTTTTTCTGAAAGATGTTTTTTTTGAAAGAAAAAATAAACTTACAATTGTTAACAAATTTCGCTGCTTTTTCAAGAGTAGTTTTAGTTATCATATGCTTAGGTTTTTTGTTTTTGGTATTTATCAATTTTTAACAGAATCAAAGTTATAGAGAGGTATTAATTTTGATTTTTTTTGTCCGTAACTAACCTAAAAACTCGTTGAAGTGTATTTTTTTTGTTAAATATTGGTCTAAAAAGCATTTTTTTTTGTCATTTCTAACAAATAAAAAAGTAGTCTTTTTTTGGTTTTTTGATTAAAAACGTAAATTTTGAAAACTTATAAATGATTAATAATCAGGTATTTAGTTAATTTTTTGTAAATATGATTTAATCGACCAACTGTTTGGTTTAATAGATGAAGAGCACTTTTTTGTAAAATTGATGTAATCGAATTGTTATGTTCTCCCATCTTGTAAGAAACTTTAATTCTTGTTAAAATTTGAATTTAATGTTAACAGAAATAAAAAAAGTAAGAGGTTTAATTTTTCTTTTGTAAATTAGAAGTTCAATAAAATTATTAACCTCCTAAGAGGTTTCTAAACCTTCCGCTTATGAAAAATTTAATTTTAATACGCCATGCAAAATCAAGCTGGGAAGCTCCTTTAAAAGATTTCGACAGACCTTTAATGAAAAAAGGAATCCTGGATGCTCATGAAGTTTCGGCAAATATTTCAAATTTTCTTCCTAAAACCTATATAATATGGAGTAGTACTGCGGCGCGGGCTTCAGAAACTGCACTGATTTTTGCTCAAAATATTTCGTATCCTATTGAAAGTATCGTTTATAAAGACGATCTTTATACTTTTGATGAAACACAGCTCGAAAAGGTTATCAAATCATGTGATAATAGTTTCGAAAGCGTTATTCTTTTTGGACATAACGAGGCTATTACAAATTTTGTTAATAAATTTGGGGATGTTTTTATCGAAAATGTACCTACTTCGGGCTTTGTATCCTTGCAGTTTGATGCAGAAAGTTGGAACTCAATTAATAAAGGTAAAACTCATAAAACAATTTTCCCCAAAGATTTAAAATAATAATAAAGTGTACGAACAGAAATATATCGATAGAGAAAAAAGTTGGTTAGCGTTTAATGCGAGAGTGCTTCAGGAAGCCGCAGACAATACGGTTCCGCTTTTAGACAGGCTGCGTTTTGTTGGAATTTTTTCGAACAATTTAGATGAATTTTTCAGGGTTCGTTATGCCGCCATTCGTAGATTAAGCCTTTCCGGAATTTCTGGAGAAAAATACTTAGGTGGAGTTTCTGCCCATCAGTTAATTAAAGATATTACCGAAATTGTAATTCAGCAACAATCTGAAAGTTTACGCATTTTAGGTAATATTGAAACAGAACTGGAAGCAGAAAACATTTTAATTATAAATGAAGATGAAATAACACCCGATCAGGCATGCTTTTTAAAAGATTTTTTTGACCAAAGACTGAGTCCGGAATTAGTGACCATTATTTTAAATGATCTAGCAGAATTCCCAATTCTTAAAGATACGTTGGGGTATCTGGCTGTTCGTTTAGAAATGAATACAAACGATGAGGTTCGTTACGCAGTTATCGAAATCCCGAAAACTATCAACAGATTTGTTGTATTGCCATCTCACGATGATAAACATTATGTTATCCTTATCGATGATGTTATTCGTTATAACCTGAAAAACATCTTTAATATTTTCGATTATAAAAGTGTTTCGGCGCATATGATCAAAATTACACGTGATGCCCAGTTGGATATCGATAGTGATTTGAGTAAAAGTATGCTCGAAAAAATTGCAACATCTGTAAAAGACAGAAGAATAGGAGAACCAGTTCGTTTTATTTATGATAATTTAATCGAAGAAGATACGCTGCGTTTCTTTTTAGATAAAATGAAAATTGTAGAAACAGATAGTATTATTCCTGGCGGAAGATATCACAATCGTAGAGATTATATGAGTTTTCCTAACCTGGGAAGATACGATTTACTTTATAAACCCAACGAACCATTACCAATTCCGGGATTAAGTCTGGGAGGAAGTATGCTGGAAAAAATAAGTAAAAAAGATTATTTGTTACATGCTCCATATCAGTCATTTTCGTATTTAACCAAGTTTTTGCGTGAAGCAGCTTTAGACCCAAAAGTTACCAGTATAAAAATTACGTTGTATCGTTTGGCTAAGAATTCGCAAATTATTAGTTCATTGATCAATGCAGCAAAGAATGGTAAAAAAGTAACTGTACAAATAGAACTTCAGGCGCGTTTTGATGAAGCAACCAATATCTCGTATGCAGAACAAATGCAAACCGAAGGGATTAATTTAATCTTTGGAATAAAAGGTCTAAAAGTACACAGTAAAATTTGTGTTATCGAAAGAGTTGAAGATGATAAAATACGTCGTTACGGATTTATATCTACAGGAAATTTCAACGAGTCAACGGCTAAAATCTATACCGATGTTACGCTTTTTACCTGTCATCAGGGAATTTTGAAAGACATTTCGAAAATATTCGAATTTTTCGATATCAATTATAGAGTACACAGATACAAGCATTTAATTGTATCACCACATTATACAAGAACGAAGTTTATTAAGCTGATAGATCGTGAAATTCTTCATGCTTTGGCCGGTAGAAAAACACATATTAAATTAAAAATGAATAGTTTATCTGATTTTAAAATGATCGATAAATTATACGAAGCCAGTAATGCCGGAGTAAAAATCCAGCTTCAGGTAAGAGGTATTTGCTCCCTAATTCCAGGAATTCCGGGAATGAGCGAAAACATCGAAGCCATAAGTATTGTCGATAATTACCTGGAACATTCAAGAGTTTACATTTTTGGAAACGCTGGTCTGACCGAAGTTTATATTTCATCAGCAGATTTTATGACCCGTAATCTTGACGGAAGAGTCGAAGTGACCTGTCCGATTTATGATCTTGAAATAAAGAAAGAATTAATAGATAATTTTAATATTGCATGGAAAGGGAATGTTAAAGTGAGATATCATTCCTATAAACTAGATAATAAATACAAGCCTCGAAATCATCATGCCCCTTTTAGAGCGCAACTTGAAACCTATAAATACTACCAGAACAAAGTTTCAGTATTAGAGCAAGTTCCTCAAAAAATAAATTAATAATAAAAGAATAATTTCAAATCATAAGTGAGCATGATTAATATAAAAAAATATGCAGCAATAGATATTGGTTCAAATGCCATGAGGCTTCTAATATCGAATGTTGTAGAACAAGATGGCAAAGAACCACAATTTAATAAAAGTTCGCTTGTTCGTGTGCCAATTCGTTTGGGGCAAGATGCCTTTACCGTAGGAGAGATTTCAGAAGAAAATATAGATCGAATGGTGGATGCCATGAAAGCATTCCATCTTTTGATGAAAGTACATAAAGTAGAGCGTTACATGGCATTTGCTACTTCGGCAATGCGGGAAGCGTATAATGCCAAAGAAGTTGTTGCTTTAATTAAAAAGAAAGCCGACATAAAAATTGAAATTATTGATGGTAAAAAAGAAGCTGCCATTATTGCATCAACTGATTTGCTTCATTTATTAAAAAATGATGAAACGTATCTTTTTGTAGATGTGGGTGGTGGAAGCACCGAATTTACTTTGTTTTCTGACGGTAAATTAATCAATTCAAGATCTTTTAAAGCTGGAACCGTTCGTTTACTGAATAATATGGTGCACGATGTGGTTTGGGATGAAATCGAAAAATGGATCAAAACTAATACGGCAGATTATGATGAGGTGACTTTAATTGGTTCTGGAGGAAACATCAATAAGCTGTTTAAAATGTCTGGAAAACAACAGGAAAAACCGCTTTCATATATTTACATCAATTCGCAATATGCATTTTTAAATTCATTGACTTACGAACAAAGAATCGCAGAATTAGGATTGAATTCAGATCGTGCCGACGTAATTATTCATGCCACCAGAATTTACCTGAATGCTATGAAATGGAGTGGAGCACGCCAAATTTACGTTCCAAAAATAGGACTTTCAGACGGAATAGTAAAAGCAATGTATTACGGTAAGATTTAGTATTAGATCTTTAGGTAAAAAAATATTTTTGCCACGAATTCCACAAATTTACACGAATTATATTTTTCAATATGAATAAAAAATTAGTGTAAATTTGTGGAATTCGTGGCAACTTTTTTCAGCATATTTCAGGCTGTAAACATAACTCAAAAACATATAAATAAATGAATAAAACAAGACTCGAAGCGTTTAGTGATGGCGTATTAGCTATTATTATCACTATTATGATTTTAGAAATTAAAGTTCCTCAAGGACATGAATTTGCCGATTTAAAAAGACTTATTCCTAAATTCCTAAGTTATATTTTAAGTTTTATTTATGTTGGAATTTATTGGAACAATCACCATTATTTAATTCATGGAATGACCAAAATAAACGGGAAAATCCTTTGGGCAAATTTGCATTTACTATTTTGGTTGTCTTTAATTCCCGTTGCAACAGGCTGGATGGGAGAACATAATTTTGCAAAAGCTTCTATGACTTTGTATGGAGTCGTATTGTTTTTATCGGCAATTGCGTATTTTATTTTACAGCGAATTATAATTGTTAACGAAGGCGAAAATTCAGTACTGGCAAAAGCGATTGGAAAAGATTTAAAAGGGTACACATCAGCTGTTTTATATGTGGTAGGAATAGTCTTTTCGTTTTATAACGAATGGGTTTCAGGTGCTGCGTATTTCGCTGTGGCGATGTTATGGCTTATCCCTGATAAAAGGATTGAAAAAGTCTTTGCTTCTAAAAATTAATCTATTCAGAATTTATAATGAAATCAGTTTTTCAATCTATTCAGGTCTTACCTCAAAATGAATTAGAGCTGCTCGATGATTTAATTACTTATAGAAAACTCAAAAAAGGAGAACTTTTATTGCAAGAAAATCAGGTTAGTAATGAAATCGTTTTTATTAATAAAGGGATTTTACGTTCGTATTTTTTCAATCATCAGGGCGATGAAATCACGAATTGTTTCGCTTTCGAAAATGAATTTATGGCTTCATTCTCGAGTTTTATAACGCAAAATGTAGCCGAAGAAAATATTCAGGCAATAGCCGATACAGAGTTGCAAGTCATAAGCCGTGAAAGTTTAGAAAAGCTTTATGCCTTAGGTATTCATTGGCAGGAAATAGGACGTAAGTTAACTGAAATGGAATATGTAACACTTCAAAAACGAATGATTTCGTTTCAGAAATTATCCGGAACCCAACGTTATGAAGAACTTTATAAAAACCATAAAAAATACCTTCAGCTCATTCCATTGCAATATTTAGCATCCTATTTAGGCGTTACACCAAGACATTTAAGCCGTATTCGAAAGGCAATTTTATAGGACATTTGTCTGGTTATCGAGAGATATCTCATCATTATTTTTGCTGAAAACAATATATAATGATGAGAAAAAATATTTTAGTAATTGGCGGAACCGGCTTAGTAGGTAAAGTTATATTACGAATTCTTGAAGCAAGAAATCCTGACTTTAACCTGTTTGTGGGAAGTCGTCAGTCAGGAAAAACGAACAAAGATTTAATTGTTGATGTTACCAATCCAAAAACCTTTGAATGTATTCTACAGAATAAAATCGACCTGATTGTATTGTGTACAAAAGATAGCAAAAATGAAATTTTGCAGTTTGCCATACAAAACAAATTAGATTATATTGATATTACAAAACCAACACCAGATCTTACTATTGCGTATGATTTAGCCAGGGCAAATAACCAGAAAATAAATAGCCGAATTGTTTTTAGTTCGGGCTGGATGGGCGGTATCGTAGGTAGTCTGGTTGATTTTATAGAGCCGGGCAAACATAAAATTAAGGAAACCAATATTTTTATCTATTATTCTGTAAAAGATTTGGCAGGAAAAAGTTCGGCCAATTTTTTAGCCGAAAACGTATGTAAACCCTTTGTTGTTTATAAAAATAACCAACCGCAACATGTAAAGCATTTTTTAAATTCCGAAAAATTTAATTTCTCGTTTGGAATTGGCAAACGTCAGGTTTATAATCTTGATGTTCCGGATTTGTTTATTTTAAATCAGATAGAAAAAATACCAACTGTTTCGGTTAAGATGACCTACAATTCTAAGTTTGTAACCAGTTTAATGGGATATTTTCAATCGCTTAAGATTTTTAATATCATGTTTTTAAAAGAAAGACAACTGCTTTTTGGTTCAAGCGGAAATGGTGATCAAACCATTTTTGAAGTAATCATAAAAACGAAGGATAAAACAAAAAGAATTAGCTTGCAAAGCATTAAAGGCCAAGCTGAATTAACGGCTTTTTCGACAGTTTTGCATATCGAAAAAATGTTAAGTGACACTTTATCGGGCGGAATTTACTTTAGTCATCAAATACATTCGTCGAAAGAAGTTTATGAGGCTTTAAATACTTACAGTACCATTAATCTTAAAACAAACCAATAGAGCATGAAAAAAATACTGATCATAAACGGACATCCAAATCCGTCAAGCTTTAATTTTGGAATAGCCGAATCTTATCTAAAAGGTGCAATCGCTTCGGGTGCAGAAGTCGAAACCATAACAATTGCTTCATTAAATTTTAATCCAAACCTGCAATTTGGTTATCAAAAACGAACTGAATTAGAACCGGATTTGCTGGATTCGTGGGAGAAAATCAAAAAGGCAGACCATTTGGTTTGGATTCATCCGGTTTGGTGGGGAGGTTTACCGGCAATTACAAAAGGATTTATTGATCGTTTGTTTTTACCCGGAATGGCATATCAATATCGCGAAAACTCAGTTTGGTGGGATAAATTACTAACAGAAAAAACAGCACATATTGTCACCACATTAGATCAGCCAGGCTGGTATTACAGATTATTTTATGGAAGACCAAGTGTGAATCAATTAAAAAAATCTACTTTAGAATTCTGCGGAGTAAAACCGGTAAAAGTAACTTACATCGGAATCATAAAAACAGCTACTGATTTTCAAAGAGAAAAATGGCTGCAAAAAATCTACGATTTCGGATTGAAGAATAAATAAATAAGTTTGCCACGAATTACGCCAGTTGACACTAATTTTTCATTTAAAAAATGTTCAAATTTAATTCTTGCAGATTCGTGCAATTCGTGGCAAAAAATAATATCAATAAGGCAGCACTTTTTCACCCTTTACTTCTTCAAGTAATTCGGCCATAGCCAAATAAAAAGCACTTGCACAACAAATAATACCAATTGCTCCTGCAAAAGTAGCTATTGATTCAATTTGGGTCTATTTTTCGAAAGCAAGCAGAAAAAATAAAACAGTCAATGAAAGAAAAATAAATTGCTGTACTTTGCTTCCTCCCCAGGTTCCATACCAGATAAAAGCAGTAAATATTCCCCAAAGAGCGAGATACCATCCTAAAAAAGATTCATGAGTAGGTCCTGCAACTGTAATATCACTACTTGGCAGCATCCAGATAGCTACCAAAGTGATCCAGAAAAATCCATAAGAAGTAAATGCCGTAGCAGCAAACACATTCCCTCTTTTAAAAGCAATAATTCCGGCAATTACCTGAGCAATTCCTCCGTAAAAATCCCCATTGATATAATTACAGCACTAACAGGGAAAAATCCCATATTGTGGATGTTTAGTAAAATTGTGGTCATTCCAAAGCCTAGAAGACCCAGCGGTGCAGAGTTTGCTAATTGTTTTTCCAATTTTTAAGATTTTACTAAAATTATTAATCTGTTAAAAATACAGAAAAAATACTACAAAATAATTAGATCAAAAAAATATCTAGAAATAGTGATGAAGAGATTTTGAGAATTAAGAAGTTAAATCTAATCCGAATGTAGATCTTAAAAGTTCAAGATTTGGGTTAATTTCTACTAAACGATTGTAGCGATCCTGGTCGTTTAAACTTCTCTTGATTTCAATAGTTTCATTTACATTCACTTCAATCGTAATATCATGATTGTGTAAATGTCCTTTTAAATGTCCTAAAAGACCATGAATCTGACCTTCAAAATCTAATTTAGAACCTTCGTTGGGTAATTCAAAAGTAATAACTGTTCCGTTTAGTTTAGGATCGTTAATTAACAGTAACGATTGCATGATTTTATGCCCTTTGTCACCCAGACGTTGCGCGTATTTATTCCATTGCACTAACATTTCAGTCTCGGTAAATTCTTCCGTAGGCATTACAGAAGTAGGTTTTACGTAGGACATACTGGCTGCTTCCAGCTCTTTTTTCTTGCGAATACTCGATAGAGAAAAAGCAGAAATTTTAGGTTCGTTGCTAACTTCAGGTTTTGGAGTTTCAACTTTAGGAGTTTCAACAGTATTATTTACAGCAACATTGTCATTTTGATTGACATTGCTATTTTGATTCGCATTGTTTTCTTCTCCAGTATTTGCAATTTGGGTTTTTGCAGTTGGAATTTCAGTAATAGAATATCCACTATTTCTGTAATAAGTAGGAGGAATTATGAATTGCTCAACTTTTTTTTTTCTCCATCAAAGCTGATAGAGGCCAATTGCATTAAACATAATTCAACCAAAAGGCGTTGGTTCTGACTCAATTTATATTTTAAATCGCAGTCATTTGCAATATCAATTCCTTTTAGTAAAAAATCCTGCGAACATTTTTGAGCCTGCACACCATACATTTGTTGTGCTTGCTCTCCCACCTCAAGTAAAGCGATTGTAGCAGGAGTTTTGCTTACTAGTAAATCTCTGAAATGCGAAGCAAGACCGGCAATAAAATGATGTCCGTCAAAACCTTTTGCAAGAATATCATTATAAGCTAATAAAAGATCCGGAATCTTATTTTCTAAAAGTAAATCGGTAATGCTAATGTAAGTTTCGTAATCTAAAACGTTAAGGTTTTCGGTTACAGCCTGACGTGTTAAGTTGGTTCCGCAGTACGAAACTACACGGTCAAAAATAGATAAAGCGTCACGCATGGCTCCATCTGCTTTTTGAGCGATAATGTGCAAAGCATCGTCTTCAAAATTGATTCCCTGACTTTTCGCAACTTCAGCCAAATGTTCTTTAGCATCTTTTACCGTAATTCTTTTGAAATCGAATATCTGACAACGAGATAAAATCGTTGGAATAATCTTGTGTTTTTCTGTTGTTGCTAAAATAAAAATAGCATGTTTTGGCGGCTCTTCTAATGTTTTAAGGAATGCATTAAAAGCTGCCGAAGACAACATATGAACCTCGTCAATAATATAAACTTTATATTGACCGGTTTGTGGCGGGATACGAACCTGATCGATTAGGCTACGAATATCATCAACAGAGTTGTTGGAAGCCGCATCCAACTCAAAAACGTTAAAAGCGAAATCTTCGTTAGGATCATCATATCCGGGCTGATTTATTTTTCGAGCCAAAATACGAGCGCAAGTAGTTTTACCAACTCCACGTGGTCCTGTAAATAAAAGGGCCGAAGCAAGGTGATTGCTGTCTATGGCATTCAACAAAGTGTTGGTAATAGCTTTTTGCCCCACAACATCCTTAAAGGTCTGTGGGCGATACTTACGAGCCGATACTACAAATTGTTCCATATTCTTTTTATTCGATAGCAAATATAGGCTGAAATTTACCAAATCACAAATCTGAAAATCATAAATATTTAAGGGAATTTTGATTGTTTTGAATGTGAGTCAATAAGGGATTTGAATTTTTATTTTTTAATATAATAGTGATGAAATAGAACGCTGATAAAACGGATTCGCTAAAGCGAAAATGTGGATTTTTACGGATTTTTTCTTAACATTTGTCTTCCTGAGCGAAGTCGAAGGATCGCAATCATTATCGACAATCAACCTAATAGCCTTGATAAAAAAAGAATTTAATTTTGTAATAAAAAATGTATTATTTTTAATGCGATGCTATTTTACTTTTTCTAAAACTAATCTTTAAAACTAATTAAAATGAACCTGTCAAAATTTTATTTCGTTCTACTTTTCGCTTTTATTTCGAGTTCTATTAATGCTCAAAAGCAAGATGAAAAAGCGGTTGCCATTATCAATAAGGAACTTGAAGCAATGGGGGGAAAGAATTTATAAAAAGTATTAATACACTTTACACAAATTCGGTTACTCAAATGGAGGGACGTACTGCAAATTGGGTGGTCAAAGAAATCAAACCCAATATTGGCAGTTTTGAAATAGTGTATGGACAAAGGGTCGTTTTTAAATCGTGGTACGATGGAAAATTAGGTTATAATTTAAGCAATGGCGAAAAAACGCTGGCAGATCAGGAGAATTTTAAAGACAAATTATTCAAGAAAAATATATTCAACGAATTAGATTACCTGGATTCTACTTTGTACAAATCAACGGTCGTTTACGGAGATTTTAAAACATATGGTAAACTTACTTACTTTACAACGATGAGATTTGGAGTTGATCCCGATTCTCAAATTGCAAAAATTGAAGAACTTTTTTATAACGAAAAAATAAGCGAAAACGATTTTAAATAAAATACCAATGAAAAAACATTTCTTACTATTTACAATTGCATTTTGTTTTGTCCAACTTCAAGCCCAAACAGCGCAAGATACACTTGATATCAAACGTGTTGCTTTGGCTTATATAGAGGCACAACATACGCCGAATCCGAAATTGATGGAAAGTGCTTTGCATCCTCGCTTGGTAAAAAGATCGGTTTTTAGAAGCAAGGCCGCTCAAAAAGATTATATATCAGAATACTTTACAGAGAATATGGTGATTCTTGCAGAAACTTATAATGCAAAAGGTGATAAGTTCCCGAAAAATCCAAGAAAGGAAATTAAGCTTTTGGATATTTCGGCAAGAACAGCATCTGTAAAACTATTAGCCGATGCTTGGATAGATTATATGCACATTGTAAAAACCAATGGAGAATGGAAAATTATAAATGTGCTCTGGCAGTATAATGATGTGACGCAACATGAGTAGTTTTTAATGTGTAAATTGCCTTTATGGATGATGATTGTCTCTAACTTTGTGTTGGAAGAGTCGATTAAATTTTACTAAAATAAATATTAAGAAAAGAAACGAATGAAAAATAATTTCCTGAAATTTTGTTCTCAAATTCCGTGGTTTTTTAATGAAAGTGATGGTATTTCTATTCATGATATAGAAATCACTTTTTCTTATGATTTCACAAAGGTATTTCCAAATTTATACCAACTTTTAAGCAGAGCAGATACCGATTTAATTGAATTGGAGAGAGATAAAGAAATTTCAAAATTTTATTTATTTACATGGAAAAATACTGATGGAGAAACCTCAGGATGGCTTTGTAAAATCGAAGAAGAAATACAATTCGATATTCCGAATGATTTGGAGATTTTAATTAAAAATATAGGAGGTATTCAGGAATCATATTCTGAAATTCTGGATGATGAACAACGTTTTACGGACAATCAAAATTTTCTTTTTATTGCTTCTGAATTTAGAAAGGATATTGGATTATGGAATGAATTTTACCTGGATTTATGTAAAGAAGAAAACAAGATTCCTATTGATACGGCGAATTTGTTAAGAATTGCAGAAGAAGCGAATGGAAACGAAACTTTTTTAGATTTAAATACTAGTGAAGTTTTACTTTTTGCACCTGATCATGATTTCGAATATGTCTCAATCCTTAAAAATCAGCCCGAATATACTTTTTATAAAATAAAAAAAGTCAGTACGATTGTTCATTATACCGAGATTTTAGCAAAACAGTGGATGATCGTCGCACAATAATATTTTTATGAAGTGGTAAATTATGTTTGTAAAAATAAGGTCAAATAATAAAAGTTCTAAATCATAAAATTCAGGACTTTTTTTATTCCCCAATATTAAGAAATGGTAATAATATAAAAATTGTAAGATTATTTTGTAATATATAACTGATTTATTCGTTAACTTTAGATGTTTAATTAACTAAAAAAGATATCTATTATGAAAATTAAATCTATTTTATTAGGAATGGGTCTTGCTGTTTCTTTAGTGGCCTGTGGTCCAAAGGATGCAGATATTCAAAAAGACATTAATGCACAAATTAGCGCTCTTCCGGGTGTTGAAGTTTCTGTAGTAAAAGGTGTGGCTACTATTTCAGGTACTTGTAACGATGAAACAGTAAAACAAAATGCTGAGAATATTGTGAAAGGAGTAAAAGGGGTTAAAACTGTAGTAAACAATTGCGAAATTCCAGCTCCTGAGCCTGTTACAACAACTGCGCCGGTAGAAATTAATGCTGATGGTGTTTTGAATACTTCGGTAAATGAAGTGGTGAAAACTTATAGCGGTGTAACTGCTACTGTTAAGGATGGTGTTGTAACTCTTACAGGAGATATCAAAAGAGATCAATTAGCAAATTTGATCAAAAGTGTGCAGGAACTAAAACCTAAAAAGGTAGAAAATAAGTTAACTATTAAATAAGGTAAGTCATGAGTGTAAAAGATAAATATAAAGAGTTAACAGATTTGGCTACGAATCTAGGAATAGCAAATTTGCAGGTAAGAGAGCAGGAGAATGTATTGTATGTTGATGGTACAGCCAAATCAGCAGAGGATAAAGAAAAACTGTGGAGTGCTTACGGAAAAATAGATCCAGATTTTAGATCAGCCGATGTTGTGATGAATATTGAAGTGGCTGAAGGAACTACAACAGAATATACTGTAAAAGGTGGAGATTCATTGTCTAAAATAGGAAAAGCTCATGGCGTTTCATGGGAAGCAATTTTTGAAGCCAATAAAGATATTATTAAAAATCCTGATCTGATTCAACCGGGTTGGAAACTAAAAATACCAACTGCATAATTTAGTTTTGTGCTGTTATTGAAAGTCCGTCTTATGATGGACTTTTTTTATGTTTATTGTTGAAGTAGCACACGGATGACAAGGATTCGCTATTGCGAAAACGCGAATTTTGAAATTTTTTATTTTATCATTCTTGATGATAATTTCAATAAAACTAAACGATGTGCGCAAAGGTGCAAAAATAGCACGCGGATTACATGGATTAGCTATCGCGAAAATGCGGATTTTTAGTGATTTTTTTGTTTGTGTCTTTGCGAGGAATGAAGCAATCGGAGTATAAATTCGGCATAGAATCTTGCCAATCCTTGTCGAGCTTCTATTGTGTGCTTCGTTCAGGATGACAGGATTGTAGTTAAATTTTGTAGATGAGTTTGTAAAACCTTTGTTGTAAATATTAACTAAAGGATAAATCTTCTTGTAAATACTAAACCCCTAGCTCTATAGAGTTGGGATACCTTTTGTGTCCGTCGCGGGGGATACAAAAGATTGGAACGGATTGCTTCGCCAGTTCGCACTTTTAGGTTCGGGTGCGGGATTAGTTCCTAAAAAATGTTACTCATCACTATCACTTAAAGGTTGTTTTAGAATAGACTTTCTTAAACGGTCTTCGTTTTCATCGCCCCATTTTCCTAAAGCGGAAATTATAGGGATGAGTGTTTTTCCAAAATCAGTTAGGCTGTATTCGACTTTGGGGGGCATTTGTGCGTAGATAATTTTTGAAACTAATTCGTGCTGTTCGAGTTCTTTTAACTGGATATTTAAAACCCTTCTGGAGGCATCGGGAATTTTTCGTTGCAGTTCGCTTGGCCGCTGAAAACCTTCGTTGATGAACCATAACAAACGGATTTTCCATTTGCCATAAAGCACTTCACCAATGAGGTCCAGGCCACAATTTAAGTTCAAAGGGATTTTTCTTTCATACATAAATACAAATTTAACCCAATGTTCTAAACTGCACAATAGGGGAAAAATTTATCCCTATGCAATTCGGTTTTCCGTAATTGTGGGAACCGGTCGCACTACCGAAATTTGCCTTTATAAAATCAAAACAAATGGAAGCACAATTTAATTTTAATAATGAGTTATCAGGCAAAATTGCTTTGGTAACCGGAGGTACAAAAGGAACCGGAAAAGCAATTGCAGAACGATTATTAAATGCAGGAGCAAGGGTTATTATTACGGCAAGAAACAAACCAGAGACGGAGAATAAAGAGTTGCATTTTATTTCGGCAGATTTAAGCACTTCAAATGGAACGGCAAAAGTAATCGAAGAAATAAAATTAAACTTTGGCCAACTGGATATTTTGATTAATAATCTGGGCAGTTCAGAAACTCCCGGGGGCGGTTTTGAGGCTTTGATGGATGAAGACTGGGAGCATACTTTTCAGGCGAATTTATTTGCTCCGGTACGATTAGACAGAGGTTTCTTGCCCGGAATGATTCAGCAAAAGTCTGGCGTAATTATTCATATTGCTTCGATTCAGGGAAAATTGCCTTTGTATGATTCGACTTTGCCTTATGCGGCCGCAAAAGCAGGACTGATTAATTACAGTAAAAGTTTATCGAACGAGGTTTCGCCCAAAGGTGTTCGCGTACTTACGGTTTCCCCGGGCTGGATTATGACAACAGCGGCAAACAGAATGATGGAAAGAATTGCCCAAAGTTCGAATAGTACGATTGAAGAAGCGACTGAAAGTGTGATGAATGCATTGGGCGGAATTCCTTTTGGCCGTCCTGCACAACCTGAAGAAGTAGCTGAATTGATAGGTTTTCTGGTTTCGCCAAGAGCGAATTATCTAACAGGAACTGAATTTGTAATTGATGGCGGAACGATCCCGACGATTTGATAACCCTAAAAAAAGAAAAATGAACTTACCGAATATAATTTCAGATTTAATAGAGGCACAGGCAAAGTTTGACAGTAAAACTTATGCAGAATGTTTTTCAGAAGCAGCCTTGGTATTTGATGAAAATGAAACTCATAAAGGCCGAAATGAGATAGAAAAATGGAATGAAAAAACCAATGCAGTGTATAGAACCCAACTTGAAGCGTTAGAATTTCTGGTTACTGAAACAACAAATATTCTTACCACAAAAGTAAGCGGCACATTTGAAGGAAGCCCGATTGTTTTAAAATATCACTTTGAACTAAAAGGAGGCAAGATTGAAAGTCTAAAAATAACAGGTTAATATTTTATGTCGCTGAGTTTAAAATTACTTTAGACTCAGCGACTTATTATTTACCTTCCTTTAATGCTTAAATCAAATAAAAACTTTGCGGTTTCCTGATCTGAGTCGGCTGAGAAGCCTGATACATAAACGCCTTTTTTGCCTGATGTTGATTTAATTCCGTATACAACTGCCTCATCGCCAGGGTCTGATTCCCCTTCGTATCGATACACATGTACAATTTCAAATTTTTCAGGATTTTTTTTAATCAGGTCCGAGTTTAGATTAAAATCACAAGTAAATCCTTTTTCATGTAATTGATCCAGAGCTTTTGAAACAGTTGCGTAGTGATACATTCTTGTCATGATAATTGATTTTAAAATTATGGATTTTAAAGATAACTATTTTAAAATTAAAATGTTATGATAATAAGGCTAAAATCTAAAATTTAAAATCATTAATGTTAGTAGATAAATCGCTACTTTTGCGCCGCAGACCGCCTTATCGTCGTCTCGATTTATCGGGAGGGAGGAAAGTCCGGACACCACAGAGAAGCATAGCGGGTAACACCCGTCGGTGTTAGAAATAACGCAAGGACAAGTGCAACAGAAAGTATGTACAGGTAATGCTGTAGTGAAACCAGGTAAACTCTATGCGGTGAAATACCAAGTATATCAGCATTTAAGGGCTTCTCGTCCGTTGTTGAAGGGTAGGTAGCTTGAGTTCCGAAGTAATTCGGAATCTAGATAAATGATAAGGCTCTGATTTATCAGGGACAGAATCCGGCTTATAGGTCTGCATTTTTTATATATTTGTGAAACTCTCTAATCTATTTTCATGAATATAACCTCTTCTAAATCTTCTAATAAACCAAGGAAAAGTACTTTTAAGCTTATTATTACCAATCTTACTTTTTGGGTTTTGATTGCCATTATTGCCGGAATTTTACTGGGACATTTTTCGCCTGAAAATGGGGTGAAGATGGAAATTTTAGGCACTAAATTTATTGCACTAATCAAACTTTTTATTGGTCCAATTATATTCCTGACGATTGTTTTGGGAATTTCCGGAATGGGGAATCTGAAAAAAGTAGGCCGAATTGGTGTGAAAGCGCTGGGCTATTTTGAAGTGGTTTCAACAGTGGCGCTGGCCATTGGTGTTGGAGTGGCATATTTTTTTAAACCCGGAAAAATCGATAAATCAGGCCTGACTTTGGGGGATGCGAGCCAATATACAAAAGGTGCAGCTAAAGACTTTTCGTGGCTGGAGTTTTTCTTTTCGAATTTTACCTTACAAGTTTTATTGGCGGCGATAATTTGCGGAATTGCCTTGAACTTTTACAAGAAAAGAGAACAAACAATTCTGGTTCTGGAACGCTTTTCTAAAGTGGTTTTCTTTGGGTTGAAATACGTAATGTATCTTGCCCCGATTGGTGCTTTTGGCGGAATGGCCTACACTATTGGAAAATTTGGATTAGGAACTTTGATTCCGCTTGGAAAACTAATGTTGTGTGTTTACCTCACAATGGCTTTGTTTGTGTTTTTGATTTTAGGAAGCATTCTGAGATATTATAAAATTAGTATACTTTCGATTCTAAAATATATCAAAGAAGAACTTTTACTGGTTTTGGGAACTTCGTCATCTGAGGCTGCTTTGCCCAGTATTATGGTAAAACTCGAACAAATGGGTTGTAGTAAATCTGTTGTAGGATTGGTGATCCCCACTGGTTATTCTTTTAATCTCGACGGGACTTCGATTTATTTATCGATGTCGGTGATATTTTTGGCGCAATTGTATGATGTACATTTGAGTTTTTTTGAAATACTGAGCGTAATTGGTATTCTTATGATTACCTCAAAAGGTGCGGCAGGAGTTACCGGAAGTGGATTTATTGTTTTAGCATCGACTTTGACTGCTTTGCATAAAATTCCGGTCGAAGGTTTGGCTTTTTTACTGGGCGTTGATAAATTTATGAGTGAAGCCCGGGCGATAACCAATTTGATTGGAAATACAGTGGCAACGATTGTAATTTCGAAAAGTGAACACGATTTTACGGAGTTGAATCTGAATCCTGTTATAGAGGAATAATTTTCTTTGCTTTGCGGAGAATGGCACGCGGATGACACAGATTCGCTTTCGCGAAAGCGCGGATTTATGCGGTTTTTTTTTATTGTTTAAATGGTTTTGCCACAAAGACTCAAAGACACTAAGTTTTTGTTTCTTACAGGTGGTAATCATATGGTTTTTTGATTTGTATCTTTGTGACTTAGCGCCTTCGTGGCATTTTATTGAATGACTATGAAAAGAATCGGAATTTTAGGACTCGGTGGAGTAGGTGGTTATTTTGGCGGACTTTTAGCGAGCGCCTTTTATAAGTCTGATGAAATTGAAGTTATTTTTATCGCGCGTGGCCAAACCCAAAAAGCAATCGCTGAAAGCGGATTGAAGATCATTACTGATGATTCAGAAACTGTGGTTTATCCTAAACTGGTTTCGAATAATCCGGATGAAATTGGCATATTGGATTACTTAATTTGTGCTACCAAAACCTATGATATCGAGGAAAGTCTGCTTTCGCTGCAGCAATGTATTTCTAAGGAAACTGTAATTCTTCCGTTGTATAATGGAGTTGATGCGCCGGAACGTATCCTAGAGCTATTTCCTAAAAATGAAGTTTTACAGGGTTGTGTTTATATTATTTCGATGATTTTTTCGCCTGGAACAATTCGTAAAATTGGTTTTTATGAAAAGTTGTTTTTTGGATCAAAAACGGCTTGTGTTTCAAAATTGAACGAATTACAAAGTATCTTTGAGAAAGCTAAAATAGAAAGTTATCTGGTGGAGAATATTGAAGAAACGGTTTGGGAGAAATTCATTTTTATTTCGGCACTGGCCTCTGCAACTTCTTATCTGAACCTGAATATCGGTCAGATTTTAAGCAATCCTGATGCTAAAGCTGTTTATATAGAATTGCTTAAGGAAATTGAATTGGTTGCTAACGCCAAAGGTTTACAACTACCGGATGATATTGTAAACCAGACGATCATAAAACTAGAAAAATCGCCTAAAGAAGCGACTTCGTCTATGCACAGGGATTATTTGGCAGGTAATAAAATAGAAGCAACTTCGCTAACAAAATTTGTGGTAGAAGAAGGTTTGAAATATGGCGTAAAAACTCCTCTGTACGAAAAAATAAGTACTGTTTTATTGTCGTAAAAAAGTTAAGCTTCGTCTTTTGTGGCGCGCACTAAACTAATTCCTGACATAAAAAACACTATACCTAGTATGCCGTAAATAATTAATGATTTAATGTCTCGCGTTTCGCCTGAAGTACCTGCAAATATAACAGCAGTATAAATCAAACCAACAATTCCGAGGATGGTTAATAGTCCTCCGAAAAATCTCTTTAGGTTCATGATGTTTGGTTTTAAATGTTCATTACAAATGTATTACGTAGATGAGGTAAATCGTTATACAATTGATTCTAAAACTTATATCATTTACAGTCTTGATGCTGAATTTAATAACTTTCTTTAGCTTTCATTTATCGATTAATTATAATGTTAGAAAATATTTTGTTTCTTAATTTGTTTGTATGGTTTTAATCATACTTTTGATGCAACCTAATTAAAAACCAAACATGAAAAAAAATTGCCTGTTTTTATTTTTATCTGTTCTTTTTGTTAATGCTCTTCAGGCTCAAAGTGATGCCCCTGTTGCTATTACTGTTGTTAAAAATCAGTTTAAGATCAATATGTTGTTTCCGGGCTTTGTGTATGAGCATGGTTTTGATGCAAAAAATACACTTTATTCTGAGGTAACCTTGGGAGTTGGTTATCGCTATAGCAGTTATTATGGCGAATCAAGCTGGTTTGTTTTTCCTGCGATCAATGAACAGTTTCGTCATTATTATAATTTAGAAAAAAGAGCAACCAAAGCAAAAAGAACCGCTTGTAATTCAGGAAACTTTGTAGCGGGATCTGCTTATTATAATTTTAAGTCATTAAACACCAATGAAAAATACGGAAATTACGATCCTTCCTTTACTATAGCAGCACTTTGGGGGTTTCAACGTACTTACAAAGGAAGATTCAATCTTGAGGTACATTTAGGTCCAGGGATAAATTTTGATAAATACGATACTGAATTTGTACCTGTTAGCAACGTTACTTTAGGCTGGGTTATAGGGAAATAATCAAAATAAATATAATAGAAAAACCTTGATTTGTCAAGGTTTTTCTATTTTAAATTCTAACCCAATATTTCGAGTGCTTTCAATGCTGATTTTTGGATCTGAATTAAAATATTTTCTAAGCCTGCTGATAAAAACATCCATACTTCGTCCTGAGAAATAATCATCTTTTTTCCAGACAGACATTAAAATCTGGTCCCTCTTTAATAACTGATTGTGGTTCAGATATAAGTACTCAATAAGAGAAGCCTCCATTTCTGTGAGCTGCTGGACATGATTTTTATTATTTAAGGTTAATCTTTCGTTATCAAAAATATAAGAACCAATTTCAATTATATTATCTCCGTTCAGACTTCGCTTTTGCTCGATTCTCTTTAGAATGTTATTTAGACGCAGAATGAGTTCGTCGACTTCAAAAGGTTTTATGATGTAATCGTCTGCACCTAATTTTAATCCAATGATTTTGTCTTCCTTTAACTTTCTTGCAGTTAGAAAAATAAATGGAATCTCAGGATTGATCGTAATTATTTTTTCAGCCAATGAAAATCCATCCAGTTTTGGCATCATGACATCAAAAATGCAAATATCAAAAGCCTGGTTTTTAAAATAGTCTAAAGCTATTTCTCCATTTTGTGCCCAGATAACTTCAAATTGATGCAATTCTAAATATTTTTTTAAAATTCCAGCAAAATCAAAATCGTCTTCAGCTAAAAGTAATTTTTTCAAAATAATGTAATATTAAACTTTTAATAAAATAGTAAACTGAGCCCCTTTTCCTAAATCGCTCACAACGCTAACAGAGCCCTGATGCGCTTTTATAATCTGATCGACATAATACAATCCTAAACCTAAGCCTTTTGTATTATGAAGATTTCCCTGTTCTACGCGATAGAATTTTTCAAACAGAAGTGATTGTTTATTCTTTTCGATTCCAATTCCGTCATCTTCAATACTAATAGAAAATTGATTTTGGATCATTCTTGTTTTTATCGTAATCTTATTTGAACCATATTTTACAGCATTTTCCAGGACATTTAACAAAGCGGTTGTCAGATGAAATTTATCTAAAGCTAAAATGGTTTTGTGTGTTTTAAAATCAGTTTGAAGATTGATTTTTGGGAATGTAATTTTAAAATCATGTATAATGGAAAGTAGAAAATCTTCTGTTTCTATTTTTTCTTTTTGCAATTCGATTCCGTTTTCAGCTAAAGAATTTGCCATAACCTGATCGATCAAATTTTGTAAACGATTGTTCTGGCGCGAAATAGTATCGACAATTGCATTAAAATTTTCTTCATTATCCCTGATATCCTTTCGTTCTAATATTTTGGTCGAAATGCCCAAAGTTGTCAAAGGCGTTTTGAGTTCGTGTGTAATATTATTAATAAAATCGGTTTTGATCTCGTTTACTTTTTTCTGTTTGATCAAAGCTCGTATAGCAATGACAAAAAGTGTTATCAGGGTTGCTATAGAAAGAAGAGACAGAATTAAAACGAAAGTCATTCGTCTTAAAATAATCATTTCCCAGTCGAGTACCGAGATGTACATCGAATCTTCGGTTAGTAATTTGTAATCCTGACTGGCATAGGTTCCGTTTGTTGTTCCAACATAATTTCTAACGAGAAATGCATGATTTAATGACGCTAGATTGCCATATAATTTGTTTCGAATAAAAGGTTTTTCAGAGAAAATAGTATCTGCTTTTTTTGCATTTTGGTACAGCACAAATTTATTCAGAACAATAGCAAAATCTATTTTAAGGTTGGGTAAATCTCTTTCGAACTTGCGCTGAATTTTTTGGGTCAATACATCCCGATATTCATTTGTAAGGATATAATTTTTAACATCGCTTTTGGTATTTTTTCCGTGAATATAATTTTCAGATAATTGTTTGTAAAGTGCCTCTTTCTTAGCCACAAGTACCGAATCTATATCGCTATAATTATTAGAGATTTGAGCAATTGCATTCTTGATTTCAGTATGAAACTGCGCCACTTTATAATCATAAGTCGTTTTTACCAAATAGCATTGTACCGTTGATAAAACGATTAAGGCGATGACAGAAAAAGCGATTAATAAATTGATTCTTTGTTTCATTTGATGTTTAAAATTATGGCACGCGAATCGCACGGATTAAACTGGTTTACACAGATTTTATTTTGTTTTTTCACGCAGATTTAAAATGATTTTAGCAGATTAAAATTTAATCTCCCTAATTTGCAAAATCTGCGGGAGACTATAGCTCTTATGACGCTGAGCAAACGGATTTACACAGATATGTTTTATCAAATCGTTAAAAAATAAACCTGAGTGAACCAGTTTAACCCGTAAAACCTGTGGGCTATTCCCATTTCAAAATTAATGCTTTTATGATACAATGAGCACATTAACTCCCCATTAACCTTCAATTAACCTATGGAACGTTTTTTTAGAAGCATTTTTGCAGGATTACAACTTTAAACCCAACCAAAAATGAACCCTTCCTTGCCCTTAAAACTTTTCGTGCTTTTGTTTTTTTTCCTGCTTTCGTTATTTGGATATGCGCAAAATGAAACTCCAAAAGACAGTATTTCGAATAAACTTAATGAAGTTGCCGTCTCTCAAAATAAAAAAACGTTTACCAATACAAACGGAAATATAAAAGTAGATGTTGCCAATTCTATTTATAATTCGATTCCGAATACGGTTGATTTAGTAGCAAAATTGCCAACTGTTCAGCTGAGTTCTGATAAGGAAAGTATTTCGGTTATTGGCCGCGGAAATCCTTTAATCTACATTGATAATCAAAAGGTAGGGATGAACGATCTGAATGCTTTGGCTGTGGCTGATATTAAAACCATTGAAATCATTCAGAATCCATCTTCTAAATACGAGGCCGAAGGTCGTTCTGTAATTTTGATTACCAGAAGATTTAGTAAAAAAGATGGTTTTAGAACAGAGATTTATGAGGTGGCTTCTTTCAAGAAAAAGTACAACAATTATATGGGGTTCAATACCAGTTTTAAAAAGAATAAAATCGAATGGAAAGCCAACTTGAATTACAATCAGCTACAGCCGTGGGAAAATCACAGTATAGATTATCAAATTCCCGATGCTGAAATTGCTTCTAAATATGATGTTAGTGCTTACTCTAAAAAAAGGCAATTTGTTTTTGGAGGCAGTCTGTTTTACAAAATAAACGAAGATGATTATTTTTCGTTTAGTGTAAGTAGTAAACTTCAAAAAGACATTTTTCCCATCAATACTATAACGGATAATAAGAATAAGGACCTGGGAAATCAAGTTGTGACCTATAGTGATAATGATAATAAAAAGAATTTTATAAACTCGTTTCTAAATTATTCTAAAAAGATAAAAACTATCGATACACAGGTTTTTACAGGTTTGCAATATTCTAATTTTGATCAGAAATCCTGGAGTAACGTTGAAAATAATTATAACAATACGCAGTTTGAGAAGGCGCAGCTTCGGGATCAAAAATTTGAAGTAAATGTGTTTTTAGGAAAAATTGATGTTGAGAAGAAGTTTAAAAACGAAATGAAATTTGAAATAGGAGGATTGTATGCTTCTGCAGATTCAAAATCAGACTCGGATATATTTGATTACGGAAATAGCAAAAATCAAATAAGTCATTATGATTTTAAAGAGCAAAATCTGGCGGGCTACAGTCAGCTTTCCGGAAAGATTAAAAAAGTCGATTTCTCGGTTGGCGTTAGAGTCGAGAATACCAATGTAGACGGGAAATTCAAAACCGATCTAACGCCTTTAATCAATAAAAACTATACTATTTTTTTTCCGAAAGTGCAATTTTCAGTCGCCATAGACAGCACCAAAAATATTAGTATCAATTATGCAAAGAGTATTTCGAGACCCAATTATTCGTCTTTAAGTCAGGGAACAACTTATATAAATCCATATTTTTTATATGCTAGAAATATTAATCTGGATCCAACGATTGTCAACGAAATTTCGTCAACATTTCAGTATCACGACAAATCGGTTAAGCTAACCTATTATCAAAATACAGATCCGGTTTATAATAGTTTTTTTTATGATAAAGAATTGAATATCATGACTTTTAAGGACGTGAATTTTGAGAAAGAATCTGCGTTGATTCTCGATTTCGAAGTGCCTTTTACGTATAAATTCTGGACGATAACCAATTCTTTGGTTTTAGTTTCAGAGAAGATAGAAGATGCTTCTGCAGTATTTTTGTCATCAAAACCGTATGCATATTATTATTCAAACAACGAATTTAAATTTCCTAAAGGATATACGGCAGTTTTTAGTTTTAGAGGAGTTACGAAACAAAATAAGGGAGTTTTTGAAAGAAACTCAAGAGGAATTGTCGATATGGCAGTTTCGAAAATTTTTTTTCAAAACTGGAATTGCAGCCTGAATTTTAATAATGTGTTTAAAAAGATCAATGAAGAAGAAATTTTTACAATCAACAAGATCAACTCAAAAGCAATATATTGGATTGATGATCGTGAAATTTCAATTTCGATAAAGTATTCTTTTGGGAAAGGGAAGGAAACTGAATTTAAAGGGAAAGGTATGGAGGAAAACTCAGGCCGCGTGAATTAAAACAAAAGGTCCCCTGAAATTCAAGGGACCTTTTATGTATTAAAAACAAAATGAAAATTAACCTTCGTCGTCTTCTGTAGCTTTATTCAATTTAATGGTTAGTTCTTCCTCATCATCGGTTGAATGTAATTCGAAGAAACTAAAAAACGAACCTCCGTAACTTTTCTGAAAAGAGAAGTTACTTAAGTGTTCCATTTTGGTATATTTAGAATGCTCGATAATCATCATTCCGTCTTCGTTTAATAGTTCTCTTTCGAAAACCGTAAGAACAATTTTTTCAAACGCCGCCTGATCTAATCCGTAGGGAGGATCAGCAAAAATAATATCGTAAGAGGTTTTGCAATTGTCTAAAAATTTATACACATCGCTTTTAGTTGCAGCGATATCAAAATCGTATTCTGATGAAACTTGTTTGATGAATTTTACGCATCCGAAATCACCATCAACAGATGTTATTGGAGCACTTCCGCGTGAAGCAAATTCGTAACTAATGTTTCCTGTTCCGGCAAATAAATCCAAAATCTTTAAGCCTTCAAAACTAAAATGGTTATTCAAAACATTAAATAATGCTTCTTTACTCATGTCAGTGGTAGGTCTTACAGGAAGGTTTTTTGGCGGAAAAATGCGTCGTCCTTTGTATTTTCCTGAAATGATTCTCATGATTGAAATAAGATATAATGTTTTTGATTTTGTGCAGTTGAAAAGCTGTTTTTTTCTTGTAATGTGCTTACATCCAAGAACGAAATATGGCGAACGTACTTGTAAGCAATAGCATAATACGGATCGTTTTGATGTATGGTGCCTAATAATTCAAGCGGGAAACTTTCCGGATTTAAACTCAATTGCTCGGCTGTAAAAAGAATATAATACAGAAAATCTTCCGGAGTCTGATATTCAAACGAATTGAATAATAACAATTTCTGATTTTGAACCACGATAACTTCAAAATGATTGGCATTGAAATTGACCACCATTTTTTTCTGGTCGTTGTTCTTAGAACTTTCAAGAATTTTCTCGACCAAAATACTATTGACATGTTTGTAATCAAACGAACCAACTGTATCAATCAAAAAGTTATTGATATTGATGTAGGGAATATAAACCGAATGCATCTCGTAATTTGAAATTTGATCGAAAGTAAAAAAGTCGGTTTCAAAAACCTTTGTGTTGTATTGTAAATAGCTTCCTAAGAAATTTTCGTCAAACAAAGCGGTGGGTACAAAAGTCGAAAGATTGTTGTTGTGAATAACTAAAATCTCGTCGTAAGTCTCTTTTAGTTCCGGATATTTTTTAAAAGCGGCGCTGTATAATTCCTCAATTTTTGATGGTTTTTGTGTAGCATCAAAATTGATTTCGTTAAAAGCTGTAATTGTATTATTTAGAGTATCAAAACAACAAAATGAAAATCCGTTCAGTGAAACCTGAATAGAAAGCTTTTTGTAATTTTTAGAAGTGATATTAGTATTTTGCAATGACATATTGATTTACAATTCGTTACCTGTTTTACAAGAAAGAATTTTAGGCGATTACAAACTTACAAATTAAAAAGGAACAATTACAAATGCAATTTCGAAAAACAGTTTTAATTGGATTTTAAAGTACGGTTAAATTTTCTTTACCATATAAGGGATTTAAGTTCATAATTAATTAAGGGCAATAGAAGTAAAACTTAAATTCCTTTGCATTACTTATATGGTTTAAAAACGTTACAATTGTTGGAATTGAGATTAAAATTGATTTTTTAAATTGACATTGAAATTGATATTTAAAAGCCCGTACTTTGTAGTTCAATTTTTCCCTATGAATTCATCACTTTTTTACGGCGTTTTACAAAAACGATTTCCTTTTGCGCCCACTTATAAACAGGATATTTTTTTTCAAAAAATCGCTATTTTCCTAACCGATACACATAACGATACAATTTTTGTATTGAAAGGATATGCAGGAACCGGAAAAACAACTGTCATTTCGACAATCGTAAACAATCTGGGAGACATTAATAAAAAGTTTGTTTTGCTGGCGCCAACAGGTCGCGCGGCAAAAGTTATTGCCAATTATTCGAATACGCCTGCATTTACGATTCATAAAAAAATATATTTTCCTAAAAAATCTGCTGGTGGCGGCGTGGCTTTTACCAAGCAGGTAAACAAACATAAAAACACCATTTTTATCGTCGATGAGGCTTCGATGATTTCAGACAGCAATTCTGATTCGAAATTGTACGATAACGGATCGCTTCTGGACGATTTGATTCAATATGTATATTCCGGAACCAATTGTAAAATGATTCTTTTGGGAGATACGGCCCAGTTGCCACCGGTAAATTTAGATATAAGTCCTGCCCTTGATGTACAAACTCTTGCCGTGCATTATGATAAAGAAATTGAACATATCGAACTCGACGAAGTAATGCGTCAGGAAGAAAGTTCTGGGATTCTGTACAATGCAACTGAATTGAGAGAATTACTGAAAGATACTTTTATCACCGAGTTTAAATTTGATGTAAAGAGGTTTAAGGATATTATTCGTCTTACCGATGGGTATGATATTCAAGATGCTATAAACTCGGCGTACAGCAATTACAGCATTGAGGATACGGCTTTTATTGTTCGTTCGAATAAACGGGCGAATCAATACAACGAACAAATAAGAACGAGGATTTTATTTAAGGAAAGCGAACTTTCGGTTGGTGATTTCCTGATGGTGGTAAAGAATAATTATTTCTGGCTCAAAGAAACTGATGAAGCGGGATTTATTGCCAACGGAGATATTATCGAGGTTTTAGAACTCTTCGGAATCAAGGAATTATACGGTTTCAATTTTGCCAAAGTAAAAATCAGAATGGTCGATTATCCGGATCAGAAACCTTTTGAAACGGTATTGTTATTAGATACTATAAAAAGTGAATCGCCATCATTAACCTACGAAGAATCAAATCGTTTGTATGAAGAGGTGATGAAAGATTATGAAAGCGAAACCACAAAATACAAGAAGTTCCAAAAGGTAAAAGAAAACGAATATTTCAATGGCTTACAGGTAAAATTCTCCTACGCCATTACATGTCACAAATCGCAAGGTGGACAATGGAATACTGTTTTTATAGAACAACCTTACCTGGCCAACGGAATTGATCGTGATTACATCAGATGGCTTTACACGGCTATGACGCGTGCCAAAAATAAATTATATTTGATAGGATTTAAAGACGAGAGTTTTGAGGAATAAGCACGAATTTCACGAATTAGCACGAATTTTTTAAGATTTGAATTAGTGTAAATTAGTGAAATTAGTGTTTGAAAATAATTTTACAATGACAACACTAAACGACTTACATTCGATTTCGTCTACGTTTTCGAATACAGATAAAATGCCGGTTTTGTTTTTAGGACACGGCAGTCCAATGAATGCAATCGAAGAAAATCAGTTTGTGGTGGGTTTTCGCAATCTGGCCAAAACATTGCCGCAGCCCAATGCAATCTTATGTATTTCGGCACATTGGTTTACTAACGGAACTAAAGTTACTTCGATGCAGATGCCAAGAACGATTCATGATTTTGGAGGTTTTCCGCAAGCACTTTTTGATGTGCAATATCCAGCGAAAGGAAGCCCTGAACTGGCCGCAGAAACTAAAAAAATATTAGAACCCGTTCATGTGGATTTAGATGAACATTGGGGTTTGGATCACGGTGCGTGGAGTGTAATTAAACATTTATATCCTCAGGCGAATGTTCCGGTGATTCAGTTGAGTATTGATTATACCAAGTCAGGACAATATCATTTTGAGCTGGCTCAGAAACTTCAATCCTTGCGCCATAAAGGCGTTTTGATTATAGGAAGCGGGAATATTGTTCATAATCTGCGTCTGGTTGATTTCAGGAATTTTGATAAAGACAATTACGGTTACGATTGGGCAATTGAAGCGCGAGAAACGATCAATAATTATTTATTAGATGGAAATTTTCAGCCGTTAATAGATTTCGAAAAAATGAACAAAGCGATTCAATTGGCAATTCCAACACCGGATCATTATTTGCCTTTGTTGTATACTTTAGGTTTAAAAGAAAAATCAGAAGAATTGAGTTTATTCAACGATAAGTTATTGGCTGGTTCTCTAAGTATGACGTCAGTCAAAATTATATAAAACACTCAGTGAATCTTTGTGAAAATCTTTGTGTTTCTCTGTGGTAAAATTATAGCACAAAGCTGCACAAAGATTTTCACAAAGGCCACAAAGGAAAAACGTTTTTATTTCTCTTTTTCTAAATTATAAGCATATAGATAACCATCGGCGCTTCCAAAATAAATCGTGTTATTACTGATAAATGGCGAGGAAACAATGGATCCTAATTGATAAAATTTATCCATTACTTTTTTATTGTTATCATAAAAGGATAGATCTTCATTTTGACCTGCATATCCAAAATCTAAAAGATCATTTCTTAGAGTAGAAGAAGCAAAATGTTTGCGATTATCGTTACTTATAAAGTTAGATTTTTTCCCGTTAGAAAGTAAATCCAAGCTAAAGAAATTACCTGTAAAATCTCCAAAATAGATTGTGTTTCCAGCTATTGCCGGAGAGGAATACACATAGCCGTTTACTTTGAATCGGTATTTTTCTTCACCAGTTTTGGCATCTAAAGCCAGTAAAGCATAAGGGTCTGAAGTTCCTACATAAACCGCATTATCTTTTATAACGGCCGAACTCAAGATCCAGGAATTCTCTGCATTATATTTCCAGATTTGTTTTCCGGTTTGGGCATCTAAGGCAAAAAAGAAAGGCTCTCTGGCGCCAAAGTAAACTTTACTGTCTAAGACCGCAACGGATGATTGTATTCCTTTAAAACCCATTTGTGTTCCTGTTGCAAAATGCCAGATTTCTTTTCCGGATTCGATGTTTAAAGCGTATAGTGTAGCGTCCCAACCGCCAATATAAATTTTGCCTTTATCAATTACCGGAGTTCCGTGAATAGGCCCGTTGGTTTTGAATTTCCATTTTAAAGTTCCTGTTTTAGCATCTGCCGAATAAACGTTTGCATCACTGCTTCCGAATAAAACCAGAGAAGTTTTGCCATTCGTATAAACAACAGGCGATGAAAGATAAAAATCCCATAAATCTTCCATGTATTGTGTCTGGGGTTTCATTCCCCACATACCAATTTCGCCGAGCCAGTGTTCTCCGCCAGTTTTAAATTTCCAAAGCAGTTTTGCGTTTTGCGTATTTACAGCGTAATAATTTCCGTCAAAACTCCCGAAATAAATAGTGTTTTCAAAGATACTTGGGCTGCTGTGAATCGCGCCATTGGTTTTGAATTTCCATTTTAAGTTTCCCGATTTTTCTTCAATGGCATATAGAAAACCATCTTCACTGCCTATATAAACAATACCGTTTTTTGCGATTGGGGAGGAAAAAATCTTGCCTTCGGTTTTAAATTTCCATTTTATATTGCTAAGTGGCTGATATCCTTTTCCGTCAAAAATACGATTTGAAAATGCATTTAATGTGGGAGTATTTTTGTTTTGGCTTAAAGCCGAATGAATAAAAAGTAAAAAGAAATAGAGTGGAAGGGAAGCTAAAAATCTTTTCATAGTTTTTTATTTTAAAAATAAATCTTTTCTAAGGTATTAATATTGAATTATTTGAGAAATATGTTAGGAATATATTTTTAATACCTGATTGTGAATAGGTATATTTGTTTGAGCATGGAATTATCAGCTAAAGAAATTAAAACATATCAATCATCTAAAAAAGTTGTTTTGGGTCCGCTAATTATTGGTGGAATATTTGTAGCAATTATTCTATTGATAATGGGGGAAATAGAAATGATTCCTGTTTTGCTTGTAGTGCTGGTATTGATGGGACTTGGGCTTTTGATTGTAAAAGGTTCTCTTAAAATTATAATAGATTCTAAGGAGGAACTTTTGATTTTAGAAAAAACCAGCTGGCTTGGAAAAATTGAATTCAAAGAGGTTTTATTATTGAATGAAAATCAATTTTCGATTATGGAAGACACACTTCCCCGATCTGGAAAATATTATCTTATTTTGATCACAAATAATGAGACTAGAAAGGAAAGAAACTATGTGGCTGAAGGATTTACCCGAGAGACGCTAGAGTTAATAAAAAACGATATTAAAATTATACAGACAAAAAGTTTAGTTTTTGCTGAGTAAAAAAATTAAAAGATTATAAAATGAAAATAATAGCTGTAATTCCGGCGCGATACGCCTCAACTCGTTTTCCCGCTAAATTAATGCAGGATCTGGGAGGGAAAACTGTAATTCTAAGAACTTATGAAGCAACGGTGGCGACAAAGTTGTTTGATGACGTATTTGTAGTAACTGACTCTGATTTGATATTTGACGAGATTGTTTCACATGGTGGTAAAGCAATTATGAGTATCAAAGAACACGAATCAGGTAGCGATCGTATTGCTGAAGCTATATTTAGCCTTGATGTTGACGTTGTAGTAAATGTGCAAGGTGACGAGCCTTTTACAGAAGCAGGTCCTTTAGGACAGGTTTTATCGGTATTTAAAGATGATGAAGATCGTAAAGTTGATTTGGCTTCGCTAATGCGTGAAATTACAGATGAAGATGAGATCAATAACCCAAATAATGTCAAAGTGGTTGTAGATCAGTCACAGTTTGCATTGTATTTTTCCCGTTCTGTAATTCCGTATCCCAGAGATAAGGATGTAGGAGTTCGTTATTTTCAGCATATCGGGATTTATGCTTTTAGAAAGCAGGCTTTGTTAGATTTTTATAGTTTACCAATGAAGTCTTTAGAAGCTTCTGAGAAGTTAGAACAGTTACGTTATTTAGAATTTGGAAAACGTATTAAAATGGTGGAGACGACTCATGTTGGTATTGGGATCGATACAGCGGAGGATTTAGAAAAGGCTCGCGCTATTTTGAAAGTATAGATTGCGTGATGGCGCACGGATGACACGTATTCGTTATAGTTAAACCGCGGATTTATGCGGGCTTTTTATGCCCATTTTTGTTAGACTGAGCGAGGTCGAAGCCCACGTTGCAATTGGCGCGGTTTCTACTTCGTGCAGGATGACAGAAGAGATGTTAATTCTATAATTGTCGTATAGAAACGATTGCTCTGGCGGGAAATAGCTCCTGAAGAAAAATCAAAGTACAAATATGAAATTCTAAATTCCAAGTTTGATACAAATGGCAAAAATGAGGATTTAAAAAAGCTCCAATCATTTGGAGCTTTTTCAAATATGTAAATGTCTAAATTTATTGATATAAACTTGGATATTTAGAAGGATTAACTTCATTCATCATGGTGTATACTTTCTCGAAAATATCTTCGGCAGAAGGTTTAGAGAAATAATCACCATCAGTTCCGTAAGCTGGTCTGTGTGCTTTTGCAGCTAGGGTTTGCGGTTTGCTGTCTAAATGAATGTAAGCATCTTGTTCCTCGAGAATTTGTTGCAGGATGAAAGCTGAAGCTCCACCAGGAACATCTTCGTCGATTACTAAAAGACGGTTTGTTTTGGCGATACTTTTTACAATATCTTTATTGATATCAAAGGGAAGTAGTGACTGAATATCAATAACTTCGCAATCAATACCTAATTCTAATAATTCGTTTGCAGCTTGCTCTACTAATCTTAAAGTAGATCCGTAAGAAACTAAAGTAATATCTGAACCTTCTTTTAGGGTTTCAACTACACCAATTGGGGTTTTGAATTCACCAAAATTCAAAGGTGTTTTTTCTTTTAAGCGATAACCATTCAAACATTCGATTACTAAAGCCGGTTCGTCAGTTTCTAAAAGAGCGTTGTAGAAACCTGCTGCTTGTGTCATGTTTCTTGGTACCAGAACGTGAATACCACGAACGGCATTGATAATCATGCCCATTGGTGAGCCAGAATGCCAGATACCTTCAAGACGGTGCCCGCGGGTTCTGATAATTAATGGTGCTTTTTGTTTACCAACGGTTCTGTATTGTAAGGTCGCCAAATCATCGCTCATGATTTGAATTGCGTATAATAAATAATCTAAATACTGAATTTCGGCAATAGGACGTAAGCCTCTTAAAGCCATACCAATTCCTTGTCCGATAATAGTGGCTTCACGAATACCAACATCGGCAACACGAAGTTCTCCATATTTTTCCTGCATTCCTTCAAGACCTTGGTTTACGTCACCAATATTTCCTACGTCTTCACCAAAAATTAGTGTTTGAGGATATTTGGTAAACAAGGCGTCAAAGTTATCACGAAGAATCATTCGGCCATCCAGGTCGGCTTTTGCATTGTCAGCGTATTGAGGAAGTACTTTTTCTACTGAAAAAACATTTTTATCTGAATCTGAATGCAAATGGCTGCTGAATCTAGGCTGCGTAATTGCGATATAATTGGTGATCCAGTCAGACAATAAAACTTTGCTGTTTGGAATCTCTATGAAACGCAATATTTTTCTGGCGATTACCAGCATTTCCTTTTTTAGAGGGGATTTTATAGCGCTTAACTCTGAAATATATTTTTGAATTTTATCTTTATGGTTGATGCTGGCAGCAGAAATTTGCTCCAATAAAGCCATAAGATTTTTTTGATCTTCGATAATTGGGTTGATGAAAGAATTCCAGGCTTCTTTTTTAGCTTCCAGAACTTCTTTTTTCAATTCGGCATCAATTTCGGCCAGTTCTTCAGGCGATGCAATATTGATGGCAATCATCCATAAACGCATCTGACGAATACAATCGAAATCTCTTTCCCAAGCCAGTCTGTCAGCGTTTTTGTAACGTTCGTGAGAACCCGAAGTCGAGTGACCTTGCGGTTGAGTTAATTCGTTTACGTGTATTAAAACCGGAACGTGTTGCTCGCGGGCAACAGCTGCGGCTCTTTCGTAAGTCGAAACCAACTCTGCATAATCCCAACCTTTTACTCTGAAAATTTCGTACCCATTTGCCTCTTCGTCGCGTTGGTATCCTTTTAGAATTTCAGAGATATTTTCTTTGGTAGTTTGGTGTTTGGCATGAACAGAGATTCCGTATTCATCATCCCAAACGCTCATTACCATTGGTACTTGTAAAACTCCTGCAGCATTTATGGTTTCAAAAAAGAGACCTTCTGAGGTACTTGCGTTTCCTATGGTTCCCCAGGCAATTTCGTTTCCGTTTACAGAGAATTTGTCTTTGGTTTTGATTCCCTCAACGTTTCTGTAAATTTTAGATGCCTGTGCCAATCCCAATAATCTTGGCATTTGTCCGGCTGTAGGCGATATATCTGCGCTTGAATTTTTTTGTTTTGTTAAGTCTCTCCAGGATCCGTCTTCGTTTAAACTGTGCGTTACAAAGTGTCCGCCCATTTGTCTTCCGGCCGACATTGGATCAAAATTTAAATCAGTATGACCGTATAAACCTGCGAAAAATTGTTTTGGAGTCAGTTCTCCAATAGCCATCATAAAAGTCTGGTCGCGATAGTATCCCGAACGGAAATCTCCGTTTTGAAAAGATTTTGCCATAGCAAGCTGTGGTACTTCTTTTCCGTCACCAAATATCCCGAATTTGGCTTTTCCTGTCAATACTTCTTTACGACCTAAAAGGCTACATTCGCGGCTGGTTACTGCTATTCTGTAGTCATTCAATACCTCAGTTTTGAAATCTTCAAATGTTAATGTAGTATTGTTTTTTTCTTTTATCATAATCTTGAGGGGTCATGTTAGACTGCGAAATTACTTAAAAACAATCAATAATCATAATTCTTTAAAATAAATATAATTTAATTATTTGTATTTAAAATCAAAAAACTACGTATATTTTTTAAGTTATTTTTACAATAAAATGTAATTTAATGATAATATCGCATGTTTTTCTTTAAAATTTATTCAATTAAAACCATTTTCTAGTAAAAAGATTGACTAATGTTTTTGGCGATAGTGTGATCACAAATCGTATTTTTTCGTTGTATTTATTTTGAGAAATTTCCCACCCGTTATTCGAATAAACAGGAAAGTAAAGCTCAAAATAATCTGGAACCAGATTTAATCTGATACCACTATCGTAGATAAAATTCTCACTCAGATGCTTGCTTTTCATAAAACCAACATCGCCATAAACCTCAATCCAGTTCCAGATCGAATAACTGGCGTTTAATGTTGTCATCCATTGATTGGCGTAGGCTGGCGCTATTTTTGACTTAAAACCACCTTCGGCCATAACATATTGCTGACTAAAAAATCCGGTACTTTCTGATCGTCCGTAAAAATTATAATCGAACATATAATCGGTTGGACGGTCTAAACCAAAACTAAAATAATCTGAATTTGTTGTGTTGTATAAAAAACTTCCGGCGTACAATCTTAAATTCAGTTTATGGTTATTTTCGAATAGTCGTCGATATTCTACTTCTCCAGCAATTTTGCCGAAGTTTCCGCCAAACTGAACATCGGTCATAAAACTAAAATGATCGATTAATTCGGTTTTAGTATTCGAATAACGCGCATTGAAAACAGAATAATTGGGTTTAGAATTATCGGTTATATACTGACTTGCTTCACGATTTACAATGACTTGTCGAAACATAATAAGTTGTTTTCGATTGTCTCTAAAATTCTCTTCGCGAATTCTAAACTGAACCATAGGATTCAATCTCAAATAAGTGGCATCAGGGGCGTAATGAAAATAATTCTGACTCACAGAATATCTCACATTATAAAGCGTGCTGTTTCTGTAATATTGATTATACACAAAGGCTGACGAACCTGAAATTGTTCCGGCCTTTATAGAATAGGCGGGATTAATATCAAAAGTAAAAGGTTTGTCCAGAATGGTTTTATTATGAAAACGAACCCCCGGTGTAAAACCATCATACAAATTATAAGTAAGAGTAGGGATGTATAAGATCTGGTTGTAATACGGATCTTCTAAGTCTTTGGCAAAATTAAATTTGACAGGACGATTGGTTATAACCAAACTTTTCAGCGATTTCCAGTTGTTTCTCTGGTTGTATTCAGGAACTTCATTATCGTAGTTTAAAACAATTTTGTCGGCATTTTTACGATCTAATTCATAAATAGAATCCGTGTTTTTAGGTTCGATCCATTTTTTAAAAACGACTTCATTTTTCTTAAGTCCGTAAACCGGGATCGGGACGAAATTGTTGGTTTTGTTCTTGATCTGAAACTGAACGCTGTCTTTTGTTCGCGAAACATTCGAAAACTTATAATCGATAATATCTCTCGAATCTATAATAGTATTAAAAAACCAATCGATGTTTTTATGACTGTTTTTAGTCAGGATTTTTTCGAAATTGTAACGATTGGTCTGCTCTGTTTTATTCAGTTTATAAAATTCCTGTACACTTTCAGGAACAATATCTTGATTCAGATAATCATCTAAATAACTCAGGCTTAATCCTGCGCGATATTTACTGGCAATTTGTTCGTTGAATTTTATCAGAGTATTCTTTGGGTCTCCAAGCGGCTGATCAAGATTTTTCCTGGCCATCAGCATATAATAATAACTGTATTGCTCGTTGAAAGTAAGATTGGTAATGTTATAGCTCTTAAAGAGTTTCATTTTAGAAAGTCGCCCAAGCATCTTTTGGTCCAAATGGTTTTCCTCCATGTATTTCATCATGGTATAAATCTGGATTCCATCATAAACCCAATTGTCTTTTCGCGGATCTAGTTTTAAACTATTCTTTAAATAATTATTCAGATAGGTTTTTAAAAAGGTAATTTCAAAGATAAAATCATCAGAAAACGGGCTTATAAATGAGGGTAATTGATTCAATCCATAAAATGGATTACGATCATAATCTACCTGAGAAACAGTGATTTTTTCGTGCGGATATTTCCCTATAAAAGCGCTGGCAAAATTTACAACCCTATTTATAATAATGGCTTTCTGAATTTCGCTTAGTTTTTTATTTTTAAGATTCGTAAGTACTTCCAGAGAACCATTGTCATAGCTTATAAAATTATTTTGCTTTTCGATAAAAAAATTAAAGTCGGTTCTGTTGGCTCCGGTAAAAAAATAAGTAATAAAAGACGAACTCGTTTGTTCTTTCGAAACCAAATTCAGATCTGTAGTAATCGAATACTGATTCGGAATCTTGACGTTGACCTGATAGTTGGTACTCGCGTTGGCAATATCGTCTAAATTGTAATTGTTAGATTTCGTAAAACGATGATTTTCAAATCGCGCCGGGCTTAGGAACCAGTTTTTTAGGTTCATTCCGCCATTTTGATCAAAACCATAACGAGTAAATTTATCACTCGGAATTTTAGCAATGTAAACCAGATGCAAATCTATTTTCTCACCGGGATATAATTTTCGGTTCAGTTTTACAACTACAAAATCAGGATTTTTTTCGGTTCTTTCCCATTCAAGGGCCATATTATCTGAATCGGTCAAATTCAAAATGGTAGTATTTCCTCTTTCTGCAGCTTTCGCTAAATGAAAACCGCGATAAAACTCATCAGAAAATCTTTTGGCCAATGGCGTATTTTTCCCTGAAAATGCATTATTCCAATCGTTTAAAACAATCGAAATCAAAGAATCGTTAGAGGTGTTATAATACGTAATATCCTGTCTTACATTCACTGTTTTAAGCTCGAGATTAACCGCCACCTCCATCTTAGATTGATGTTGCGCGTATTGTTTTATCGAACTAAATAAAACTAAAATAAAAAATAAGATTTTATAATATGGATTCAAGGATGGCTTAAAGATTAAGGGATATACTTAAAGTTACGAGCATAAACAGTTTTTGGTTTTATGTAAAAATAGCATAAAAAAAGCTGTTTTAAAAAACAGCTTTCATTTTTTGTAAGATTTAATGTAATTTAATCATATTGCAGATGTAACTTCATATTATTTTAAGTGTTACAAAACGTTAACTTAAATTACCTTAAATCACTTATATGGTGAAAAAAAATATTAGAAATTAGGACTTAAATCGTATTTCTTATAGAATTTATCTAATACATCAACAACTTCATCTTCAGTGTCAACGATCTTAAATAAGTTCAAATCTTCTGGGCTTACGGTATGCATTTTTTCTACCAAAACTGTTTTTACCCATTCGATCAATCCTGACCAGAATTCAACACCAACTAATATAATTGGAAATTTCCCGATTTTCTTAGTCTGAATCAAAGTAATCGCTTCAAACATTTCGTCAAGAGTTCCAAAACCACCTGGCATTACCACAAAACCTTGCGAATATTTTACGAACATTACTTTTCTCACAAAGAAATAATCGAAATTCAGGTTTTTATCATGGTCGATATACGGGTTGAAATGTTGTTCAAAAGGCAATTCGATGTTTAAACCAACTGAAATTCCGCCTCCTAAATGCGCACCTTTATTACCAGCTTCCATGATTCCGGGACCACCTCCTGTGATTACGCCGTAACCAGCTTTACTGATTTTGTAAGCAATTTTTTCTGCCAATAAATAGTATTTATCGTCCGGTTTTGTTCTCGCCGAACCAAAAATAGATACACACGGACCAATACGTCCCATGCTTTCGTAGCCGTTTACAAACTCGGCCATGATTTTAAAAATCGCCCAGCTGTCATTTGTTCTAATTTCATTCCACGTTTTTTGTTTCAAACGGTCCTGAATTACTTTGTCCTCATCATTATCAAAATCTTCTAATCTCATTTTAGGTATTTTAATTATTTATATTTTTATTTAAGTTGTGTCTTTTTTTTAATTATCATTCTCGGCGTAGTCATATTGTCACACTGAGCGTAGTCGAAGTGAGGAGCTATTTCCTGCGGTCCGCTATATTCCTGATAAACAAAAACTACGGCTAAAAAGCCTTGTTTTTCTAAATCGGGAGATGCCGCTCCCATCATGGCTAGCGCACCAGTTTTCAATTGAAACATTGTTTTTAGCCCATAAAAAATTGCCAAAATCAAAAACTTTGACAAAAAGGGCGTACTAAATTACTGCTTTTTTCGAGAATTGTTACAGAAATCGGGGTTTATTAATTTAAATGTAACATTTCTGTACGAATGTTTTTGGTTGGTTATTCATTATCAATAAGTTGGTAGATTGAATAATGATTTCGATATTTCTCAATATTAAACGGATGATTTTAATTCATTTTACCAATCCGTAACCAGAATCTTGAAGAACGAGGTATCTCCACAAGTAGCTCTACAATTTAGGGAAAAATACTTTGCGTTAGTTTCTTGCGGAGATCCCTCGTTCTTTGAAAAGGTATTAATACGAAAATTGCTCTATTCCAATTCCTTTTTCAAAAACTTCGCCGTATAGCTTTTTTTATTTTTAGCCACTTCTTCCGGAGTTCCTTTGGCGATCAATTGTCCGCCGCCTTTTCCTCCTTCAGGACCAATATCAATGATATAGTCGGCAAGTTTTATAACGTCCATATTATGTTCGATAACCAGAATCGTATTTCCTTTATCGACTAATTTATTGATCACATCCATTAAAACACGAATGTCTTCAAAATGCAATCCTGTTGTAGGTTCATCAAGGATATAAAAAGTATTTCCGGTATCTTTTTTAGACAATTCTCCCGCTAGTTTAATACGCTGGGCTTCACCACCTGAAAGTGTTGTGCTTTGCTGACCAAGCGTAATATATCCTAAACCAACATCCTGAATGGTTTTTACTTTTCTGTAAATCTTTGGAATGTTCTCAAAGAAAGGAACAGCTTCATCAACAGTCATATTTAACACATCCGAAATTGATTTTCCTTTATATCGAATCTCCAGTGTTTCTCTATTAAAACGTTTTCCCTGACAGGTTTCGCATTCTACGTAAACATCCGGTAGAAAGTTCATTTCGATAGTTCTAACTCCTGAACCTTCACAGGTTTCACAACGTCCGCCTTTTACGTTAAAACTAAAACGACCTGCTTTGTAACCACGAATCATACTTTCAGAAGTCATCGTAAATAAGTTTCTGATCTCTGTAAAAACCTCGGTATAAGTTGCAGGATTCGAACGTGGTGTTCGTCCAATCGGACTTTGGTCAATATCAATTACTTTGTCTATATGTTCTAATCCTTCAATTTTTTTGTAAGGCTGTGGTTTTTTTACACCATTAAAATAATAGGCATTCAAAATAGGATAAAGCGTCTCGTTAATCAAGGTCGATTTTCCACTTCCTGAAACGCCTGTAACACAAATCAATTGTCCTAAAGGCAATTCGATTGAAACATTTTTCAAGTTGTTTCCTGTGGCTCCGGTTAATTTTAAGAACTTTCCGTTTCCTTTACGACGTTCTTTCGGAATCTCCAATTTCATTTTACCGTTCAAATATTGAGCGGTAATGGTATTCGATTTCAAAGTTTCTGCAGGAGTTCCAATACTGATGATTTCTCCTCCGTATTTACCTGCTTTTGGGCCAATATCAATTACATAATCAGCGCGTTCGATCATGTCTTTATCGTGTTCTACCACAATAACCGAGTTCCCGATATCACGTAATTGTTCCAGTGAATGAATTAGTTTTTCATTGTCTCTTTGGTGTAAACCAATACTTGGCTCATCGAGAATATATAAAACACCAACCAACTGCGAACCAATTTGTGTGGCTAGACGAATACGCTGTGCTTCACCACCCGAAAGTGATTTTGAACTTCGGCTTAAAGCCAAATAGTTCAAGCCGACGTTCATCAAGAAGTTTAAACGATCTTTGATTTCTTTAACAACTTCTGATGCAATCAAAAGTTGTTTGTCGGATAAATGCTTGTTTAAATCCTGAAACCAGATGGTCAAATCAGAGATGTCCATATCGCACAATTCAACGATATTTTTTCCATTGATTTTAAAGAACAAGGCTTCTTTTTTCAAACGTGAACCATCACAAACCGGACAATTTACTTCGTCCATGAAATCTTTTGCCCAACGTTTTATGGTGGTCGAAGAAGTTTCATCAAACTGATTTTTGATGAAATGTGAGATTCCTTCAAAATCTATTTTATAATCACGTGTTACTCCTAAATCTTTAGAGTTAATAACAAATTTATCTTTTCCCCCATGCAAAATCATGGTGATGGCTTCTTCCGGAATCTTCTCAATCGGGTCCGTTATTTTGAAACTGAATTTTTCTCCAATAACTTCCAGTTGCTTAAAAATCCATGATGATTTGTATTCGCCAAGCGGAGCAAAACCTCCTGCTTTAATCGATAATTTAGGATTTGGAATAATTTTTTTAACATTGATTTCATGAACCGTTCCCAATCCGTTACAATGCGGACAAGCTCCTTTTGGAGAGTTGAACGAAAATAAATTAGGCTCAGGATTTTGATACGAAATTCCGGTTGTAGGACACATCAAGTTTCTACTGAAATAACGTACTTCACTGGTATCCTGATCTAAAATCATGAGTACATTTTCGCCATGATGCATGGCAGTATTGATACTTTCTGATAATCGTTTTTGATTGTCTTCAGTATCTTCAATCAACATTCTGTCAACTACAATCTCGATATCATGGGTTTTATAACGATCGAGTTTCATTCCTGAAACTAAATCCTGCACTTCGCCATTGACACGAACTTTGAGGAATCCTTGTTTGGTGATTTGCTGGAATAATTCGGCATAATGACCTTTTCTGGCTCTAATAATCGGAGCAAGAATATTGATGCGTTTTCCTTTAAAATCCTGAATAATCAAATCTTTGATCTGCTCATCAGAATACGAAACCATTTTCTCACCAGTGTTGTAACTATAAGCGTCAGCACCACGAGCGTAAAGAAGTCGCAGGAAATCGTATATTTCTGTAATCGTCCCGACGGTCGAACGTGGGCTTTTACTGGTTGTTTTTTGTTCAATCGCAATTACGGGCGAAAGTCCATCTATTTTATCAACATCAGGACGTTCTAAACCGCCAAGAAACTGTCTGGCATAGGCCGAAAAAGTTTCTACATAACGACGTTGTCCCTCGGCATAGATAGTATCAAATGCCAAAGAGGATTTTCCCGAACCTGATAAACCGGTAATAACCACCAGTTTTTCACGCGGAATAGAAATGTCTATATTTTTTAGATTATGAACTCTTGCACCAAGAACTTCAATAGTATTGTCTTTTTCTAACATAATTTTGAGCAAAACGCAAAGTTACCACTTTGATTTGTTCTTTTTGTGCTCGATAGCAAAACTTTATGTTACAAATAGTAACAAAATAACGCTAGTGTGAACTAGCGTTATTTGTTTATTATTCCGGATTTTGAATTTTATTCCATTCCCAATCCTAAAGTTTGTAAAATTCCAACAATCCATACTATAGGCTTCCAAAGCACTATAAAACCTATTACTGATAAAATAGAGAAAGCTGACCAGAACCAAAATCCACCGTCATGTGTAAAAATGGGAAACCACTCATTGAGTAACATATAAATTCCAACTGGAATTGCAGCTAAAACAAATAAAATCCAAACGATGCATTTTATAATAAAAACAATAAAATTTAATAATAATTGAAATAACATAATCTTGTAGTTGTTGTGACTTTCGTCAGATTAAAAATCATTTTTTTTAGAAAGGAATAAGTAGATTAACTTTTAGAATCAGATGGAAATTTTTCATCATCTAAAGCGATTAGTAGTCCTGTAACTAATAATGACAGGCCTACACCAATAATGCCTCCTGTTTGTTGGTTCTTGTTTAAATGATTTGCGATTGCAATTCCTGCGGCACTTCCTGAAGTTACGATAGCACTTAAATTAGCAAAGTCCATTTTTGTGTTTTGCTTTTTGAAAAGATTTTTCATGATACTTGTTTTAAATTCGAATACGAAATTATAATCCGAAACTGTCAATTGCTGTCAGTGTAAAATAAAATTAAAAACAATGCAGACTGACAGTGTTTGTCAGCTTGGTTTTTTATTTTTGGAGTATGAAAAATAAAGAAAAGCCGAATTTGAATAACTCTCAAGTTTATCAAACCAAACAATTAGTAGAAATTCTGAAGAAGTCTCCTTTTGAGAGTATGGGAAATTTAATTAATTATATCAGCCCTAACAGAGAGAATAAAATAAGTGAGCGTACTTTTCATAGAATAAAAGCAACTTTAAGAGATGATTATGGTATTATAGTTAAATATTCGAGAGCTAATGAGGGATTTTATTTAGATGAAGAAAAATCGATTAATATTGAATCGTTTTTAAGTCATATGGAAATTCTGGCTACCGGTGAACAGATTTCCCATAATCTAAATGGTAATAATAATTCGTTATCATTTATTGAATTTGAAAATAGATCTGCAATAGAGGTAATTCCTAATTTTAAATCTGTTTTGGATGCAATACAGCAAAATTTTCCCATTAGTTTTATACATAACAGTTTTTATTATTATAAAGAAATAAAAGAGCAGGAATATACTTTAAATCCTTATTATTTAAAACAATATCAAAATCGTTGGTACGTGGTGGGTGAAACTGAAAAGGGCTATCGTACATTTGGTTTAGACAGAATAAAAAATATTGAAACAGGGACTAAAAAATTCAAATCGAAAATAAATGAAGCTAAGGAAAAATTTTCTCATGTTGTAGGTCTTAATACTATGGATCATAAATTACAAACTATAAAACTCTCATTTCACATCTCTCAAAAACTATATGTAGAATCCTTGCCTTTGCACAATTCTCAAAAGCAAATTAATTTAGATAATCATAAATCGTTTGATATTTCATTAAATATTCACCCTAATTTTGAGTTTAACCAGCAAATTTTAAAATATGGCTGCATGGTTAAGGTTTTAGAACCAAAATGGCTGGCGGATAAAATTAAGGAGGAATTGAGAAAGGGGTTTGAGAATTATTAGATTAAAGAAAAGGTTCAACTTATAATTAAGTTGAACCTTTTTTTTAATCTACATGAGAAATCAAAGTTAATAATGATAATATTCTTTTATACGGTTTTCTATTTTTTCTAATAAATCTTTTCTAGAAATCCCTCTATTTCTTATATACGCCATAGCAATAAGACCAACAGGGCCTAATAGAAGGCTGTACAAATATCCTTTAGGTCCCATTGCAAAAAATGAATGCGAATTTATATAGTCTCCTAAATTATCATTTTTGAAATATTTTTTTTCTGAAAAAGTTTTAGTTGTTGTTAATCCATAAAAGATAGACTCAAATTGTTCAGTGTAGAATTGATTAGCGTCTTTTATCAATTGCTGTATTTTTTCATTAGTTTCTCTATCATAGTTTTCAATTAGTACTTGAGTTCTTTCCAAGATAGTTTTTACTGTGCTTTCATTAATATTACCAATCCAGTTGAAAGATATACTGTAGCTGTCTATTATCTTAGAAACTTTTGGCTTCAAAGCCATTAATGACTCAGTAGATCTGTTTCTTATGATTTTGCTTTTAATTAATGCAAAACGACTCTTAAAAGATTTTGTACTATTAAAAATTATGGTTTGAATTAAATTATCATTTCCGTATTTTTCAGAAATCTTTTTATTTGTACCCAAACCAAACTCTTTTCTGACGCTGCAAATTTCAATTACTTGGTCTGTCATGAATTCTTTTTTAACGGCTTCGTAAAAAGATTTATCTTTATCTAAATCTGATTTTGTAATAACAATAATAGGATTTAAATGCTCAGATTTAATTCTTCGAAATATATTCTTTTCAAAATCTTCAATTCTTTTTCCTTCGGCAGAAAGACAAAAAATTACGGTATGAATCCATTCTTTAAAATTTGGTGATTTTTTATCTTCAAGAAAATGATTAAGATCTCTTAACCATAAATCGGTTTTACCTGCTTCAATCCCCCAGGAATCATAAATATTAACTTTTTTGCCATTAATTAAATCACTAAAATAATGAAAACCAGGTTTTGTTACTGGCTTGCCACTACCTGTCTCGGATAAGTCTTTATTAAATAAATAGTTAAGAAGGGAGCTTTTTCCAACGCCCGATTTACCAATTATAGCTAAATTAAATCCTTCCATTATTTACTATATTTCTTTTTAAACTCTTCTCCAAATTGATTTTTAAATAATTCTGAAAAATTAGATAATGAAGAAGCGACTTTTTCTATATCTCCTTTTAAATATTCGATGGTAATTTTTCTTAATAATATGTTTAATGCTGTACCCATTGAAAATGTAATGGTACCTGCGACTAAAGCATTTATGATTCCGCCAACCACAGTTCCAATGCCTGGAATAAACTTAAAGACAGAACCTACTACTGATTTTGCTAAATTGCTAACAACTAATCCAGCGCCAGTAGATGCCATAAAACTGTCAATATTTAGTTCAGATAAATTATATAATTTTATAATTCTCGTGATCATGCCTATCTGACTTGCAATCAATATTGGAGCATCTGAAAATGGTATTGGAGAAAATCCTACAGAAGAATTACCAAGTGTGTGCTGATTAATAATAGATTTTGCTTGATTAAACTTGGCTTCATAATTTAATATTTGTGATGCTGTAAAGGCATATTTAAGTCCTTCTGGTAATTTTTCAATTGACCAATTAATTAAATTTATAGGGCTTAAGCTTTCATCTTCATCTTCAGTTGAACTTACAAAAAACGGAGATTTTTCCTTATTTTTAAAAGCATCATTAAAAGTTAGTTTTGGAAACAATCTTTTTACCATATTGTCCATCGCTTCTTCGTTGGCGATATCTGACTTTGTAAAAACTACTGCTATTGGTAATCCAAAACTTTGCAACTTATTCAAAAGATTAACGTCATAATCTGTAATTCTTTCAGAACTGGCAGATATTAGATGCCAAATAAGATGTATTTGATTTTTTTCTGGACCTTTTTTTCTGTTTTCAACTTCATTAATTATTTTTTCTTCAAAAAATTTATTTTTGTCATCACCTAGTTCAAAACCTTCAGTATCTAATAATACAACATCATTATGATTATAGGTATTTATACCTCTTGTTTCTGGCTTAACATTGCTTACTTTTGAAATTTCCTCTCCAAATATTTTATTAATCAAAGAACTTTTCCCTACACCAGTGCCACCAATAATTAATATATTGGGTTTGTCAATTTCTTTTTCTAATTTTGAATATTCTGAATTGAATTTTTCATTTAATTCTTTTTCTGAAAACATACTATTTTATTTTTAGTTATTATAATTTTCTCCCGACAAATCTACTTTTTCAAACTGCCAATTTCTGTCAGTGATAAATTATTAATTTATAAAGTTGGCGCATGTTTCCCTTTACCACTTCCGTTTGGATGTCTCGAGCAGGAATTTCCAGTTAAACTTGATATTGAAGAAGATGAAGTACCACAGTATTTACAGCTGTATTTTTGTTTTTCAGATCCCTCGTAAAGTTTGTGTTTTCCTTTTCCTGATCCAAGTGGATGACGAGAGCATGAATTTCCGGTTAAACTTGATATACTTGAGCTCTTTGTTCCGCAATACTCGCAATAAAAATTAGGCATAGTAAAAATTTAGTTTTGTTAGTTTTCAAAAATAAATGATCACTCCTTTTCTAATTAATTTACCTTTTAAAAGCCTCTTTATTTGGCATGAAACTATCTTTTTAGTTTATAAACAAAAAAGCACTTACCAATATTTTGATAAGTGCTTTAGAGTTTTAAAGGAAAGAAATTACACTAAAAGTAAAATGGTTACGGTTGTGCCTTTATTTTCGGTAAAATCAATTTTTATAGAATCATTTTTTAGGTCTTGCAATAATGAAAGGCGCTCTTTGGTAAGGTGAATTCCTTTTGATTGATGTAGTTTGCTTTTTTTAGCTGCATTTAAACTCATGCCGTTGTCTATAATTTTACATTCTAAAAGTGTGTTTGAAATCATTTTAAACGAAATTATTAACTTCGGAGAAATACTCGATTCATTGAAAGCATGAACAAAAACATTCTCTACAAAAGGCTGTAAAAGCATTGTTGGAATTTTAGTGAAATAAGTATCTACTTGAGGCGAAATTTGAATTTCAAAATCGATTCTATTGTCAAAACGCATATTTTCGATCGTGATATAGGCTTCAAGATATTCTATTTCCTCCTCTATGGTAATGGTTTGTTTAGAAGAGTTTTCGAGTGTTTTCCGAATTAATTTAGAAAATTCACTAATATAGAGCAGCGAGTTTTCGATGTCGTTACTTATTATAAAATCCTGAATGGCATTCATCGCATTAAAAGTAAAATGCGGATTCATCTGACTCAATAAAGCCTCGAGTTTGGTCTCAGCAATACGACGCTGAATGATGGTTTTTTCGTTTGATTTTCTTTTTATTCTAAGAAAAACATATGCGATTACTGCAGTAAAAACAGTAATGATTAGAATAATGAACCTCCAATTTAACCAAAACGGCGGTTGAATATAAAGTTGTAAAATCGTAAATAATTTTGATTTTCCTGCATTCATATCAAAAACTTCAATTTCTACAATGTAGTTTCCATAAGGTAAATAGGGTAGAAATAAGTTTGTTTTTTCGGTATACGGACTCCAACGATTGTTATTATTTAAGCGATATCTAAATTTTAATTTGTTAGGGAAAGGATGTCCTTTTGGAACAAAATCAATCGAAAATGAATTATGCTTGTAGTCTGAAACAAGTTGCTTTGAGTTGTACCTGAACCATTTATAAGACGAAGATTTTAAAGGAACATTATTTATGGCAATTTTACTGATCCCGATTTCAGAAACTGTTAATTGAGTGGCAATTAAACGGTTGAGATCTAGGGTGTAAAATCCTTTTTGAGTTCCCAACCATAATGTATTGTTGAAGATTTGAGAAGTGGTTATTCTGCAATCCTTTAGACCTTGTTCTTTGTCAATAAGTCGTATAATACCATCTTTATAAATATTGATCCCTTTTTCTGTACCTATCAAAACATAGTCTTTGTAGGATTCAAGAAATAAAATAGTATTCCCAATAATTTGTTTTTTTGAAATTGTTTTAAGGATTTTGAAAGATTTTGAATCATCAATTATAAAAACATCACCAAACTCAGCGGCCAGAATTAATTGTCCTTTGTTATTTTTTGTAATGTGTTTGAATTTTTTTTCTTTCCAGATTCCATCGGCTAAATACGATCGAAAGTGACCATTTTCATAAACATAAATTCCATTAAAAACAGATAAAAGATAGGTTTTATTATTGTTGGTTAAAATTTTTACGATGTATTGTGGCGTGTTTTTATTGAATTTGGAATAATGCGTATTTTCTAAAGTTTTTAGATTTTCGTAAACGCGAACTCCTGCATACGTAATGGTTTCTATTAATTTATTATCATAACCAAAACCAATTTTTAAACTATGTTTAGGCAGGTAATTGACTATTTTATAATTTTTATCAATTTCAAAAATTCCTATGTTGCTATTAATCCATAAAGAGTTTTGGTTTTTTACGATTTCATAAAACTCAATTTCATTTGTTGGAATATTAAAATTCAATTCAAAATCTCTTGATTCTTTTGATTGTTTAGTTAAGATTTCTTTTCCCTTTTTATAGAAAGTCATTTCAATTTTCTTGAAATCCTCAAGTGAAACAGAATTTGTAATTTCTTGTTTTGCATTTAGAACTTTTAATCCTTTGGTATCTAAAATCAATTTATCATGATTGAAATTTTCAAAATCAATAATTGATGTTGATTTGAATGGATTATAATTAATGATTTGATCTAATCTTACCTGATAAATTCCATTGTCGTTCGAACCAACATAAAGGATGTCATTAAATTTATCGTATACTACATTCAGTAGAACTTTAGAATCGATTCCGTATATGTTAGAGACATCTGTCATCTTATCATCTGCAATCGTATAAAGTCCTCCGTCTGGAGTATAAACGCCCCAGGCAGCGGCAAAAATGGTGTTTCTATTATCTTTTACAAATTGCCAGACAAATGATTTTCCAAAATTTACAGATGATTTGTTTCCATTTAAAATTTCATCAAAATCATATTTATTAATATATGTTTCGTTGCCACTGTAAAGTGTAGAACCAAAAAGGCCTAATGAATAGGAGTTCTTATGCAAGACAACCGGAACAATACGCGGAGTCGGAGACGATTCGTCAATTTTAAATAAACCTTCAAACGTAGAAGTAAAATAGACAATATCTTTATAGGTAACAAAGGCTAAGGAAATAAAATCTTCTTTGTACTCAGGAACTTTAGGCGTAATTAGCTTGTTTGTTTTTATGTCAATTATAGAAACACCTTGTTCTGTACCAACATAAATTTTGTTTTTGAACGGAAAAACTTTTCTTGTTTTATTGGATAAAAGTCCATCTTTCATTGTAAAAACAGTAAACTTTTCACCGTCAAATTTACTAATACCACCGCCATAACTGGCAAACCACATATTTCCATCGGTATCTTCTGTAATATCCCAACAGCTATTATGACCCAAACCATTGCTTTCATCAATAGTGGTAAAGATTCCGTTTTCCATTCTTGAAACGCCATTTTCAGTTCCTATCCATATAATGTTTTTAGAATCTAAAAATAAAGAACGTACTGCATTATTAGGTAAGCCATCTGAAGTGGTGAAGTTTCTCGATGGAAAATATTGACCAAAAACAGAAGTTGTAATTAAAATAAAAAAGAGTTGTACAAAAATCTTATTTGGTAATGGCATCAATAAGCTCTTTTTTATTAAATGATTTATCCGAAACGGGAATTTTATCCCCCGAAGTCATTTCGAGAAGAAAGTCATCTGATTTGAAATTTGCCACATATTCCCGGTTTATCAAATAACTTCGCTGTACTTTTAGGAAGTTAGGTGACGAAACCAGTAACTCGCAAGTTTCTTTAAATGATTTTGAAGTATAATGTTGTTTATCTGTGGTGTGAATAAGAGTATACGAACCGTCTGATTTACAAAAAATGATTTTGCTAACCTGTATTACCTCAAAGCCGGTTTTTGTTGGGAAAGCAATTTGCTGTTTTCCTGTAAATTGATTGGCTATGTTTTGAGAAAGTAGTTGATAACGATTTAAAGTATTCTTTTTTTCTAAAACAAAATCAAGTCTGTCAATTGCAGCTTTAAAATCTGCGACATCAATTGGTTTTAATAAATAATCTAAAGCACTGTTACGAATCGCTTCAATAGCATATTCTTTATGAGCTGTTGTAAAGATAACTTCAAATGGAATATTCTCGAAATGAGAAAGCAATTCAAATCCGTTTTCATCCGGCATCTGAATATCCAGAAAAACGAGATTGGGTGCGTGTTTTTTTATTGAAATTAAAGCAGATGAAACAGAATTGCATTGATCAACTATTTCGATTTTATCTTCGTAATAGAAATTACATAGTTTTTTTAAGAAACTGCGTGCATGCGATTCGTCATCAACAATAATTGCTTTAATTTTCATAACAGACTTGGTGGTATTTGGTTGGTTGTTTTTGGAAAGAAAATAGACAGGTACTATTTTTTTAATCAGTTTTATTCAATCGTCATAGAGCGCAATTTAGTTCGGTAAGCCTCAAGTGCAATAGATTTTGAAATGAATCCAAAATATTTTCCATTTCGTAAAACCGGAAGAAAAGCCGATTTTGATAGTTCGAATTTGCTCATCACAATTTCCATGCTGTCAGTAGATGAAATTGTAGCCAAAGGTGTTTTCATAACATCTTTGATTAAAGTATATTTAACTCGATAGTTATTGAAGATAATTTCCCGAATATCATTAAAATGAACCACTCCAACTAAATCTTTTTCATTATCAACAACTGCGAAAACAACCTGATTCGAGTGTGAAATAAGATCCACCAGTTTGCTTAAATTTTCATCTGGATGAACTGTAAGATAATCACATTGAATAATGGTGTCAATATCTAAGGTAGAGAGAATATTTGAGTCTTTATTGCTGGTAAAAGCATGACCTTTTTTGGCCAAACCTTTTACATCAAGAGAATATTTTTCGAAACGTTTAGAAATAGCAAAACTTATCGAGGAAACAATCATAAGGGGAATCATCAGGCTATAACCTCCGGTAATCTCAGCAATTAAGAAAATAGCAGTAAGCGGCGCGTGAAATAATCCGCTCAAAATACCAGCCATTCCCACCATCGTAAAATTACTAATAGGTAATTTTGATAAACCAATAAGACTGATAAATTTGGAGAAAAAGTAACCCAAGTAAGAACCTAAAAATAGGGAAGGAGCAAAATTACCTCCATTCCCACCGCTTCCCAGGGTGAGCCCTGAAGCAAATACTTTTACCATCATCGTGCATCCAACAAAAAGAAGCAACACCCATTGATTATTTCTAAAATCAGCAAACAAAGTATTGTCTAATAGTTTTCCGGGATCACTCTCAGATAAGGTTTTGATGCTTTCGTAACCCTCTCCAAAAAGTGTTGGAAATATAAAAATAAGTAAAGCCAGTAACGAAGAACCAATTAAGGCTTTTCTATAAGGACCCACTTTTAAGTGTGAAAAATAATGTTCGACTCTTTGAAAATTTCGAGCGTAATAAACAGCTATAAAACCTGTCAAAATTCCTAACAAAACATAAAAAGGGATATTATGATAGTTAAAAGCTTCTTGTTTTTTAAACGATAATAAAATAGTTTCATCCAAAACGATAGCAGAAACCAAAGCGCCTGTTGCCGCAGAAATCATAATAGGGGTAAAGGCCGAAATGCTAACATCAACCAATAAAACTTCAATTGCAAAAAGAACCCCCGCAATTGGAGCATTAAAAGCTGCAGAAATTCCCGCAGCAACACCACAGCCAATAAGTAATGTTCTGTCTTTATAAGGTAGTTTATAGTTTTGGGCAAAATTTGATCCAAACGCTGCTCCTGTAATCACAATAGGACTTTCTAAACCGGCAGAACCACCTAAACCAACCGTAAGGGAAGAGGTAACGATTTGGGCATACATTTGCTTTTTGGGAATAATACTGGCTTTTTTTGCAACGGCATATAAAATCTGAGAAGTTCCTTTTTCGATGCTTCCGTTAAGAACTCTTTTTACCACAAAAACAGTCAGCACGATTCCGACAATTGGAAGAATACTGTTGATGAAACTAAGTTTTAAAATACCATTAATATAGGTGGCAAATGAGAAAACGCTATGGGCAAAAGTCTTAAGAACAATTACAGCCAAAGAGCATGAAACACCAATTAAAACACTTGATAAAAAAATAAACTGCTTTGGAGTCATTAACGATTGTCCTAAAGCGATGATGCTTTCTAGTCTTCTAAAATATTTTTTTAGCATTCTGTTTGTAAAAAGTTAGGGAAACTACAAATTTAGCTCATAATGTTTGAATATAAAATAAAAATCAGCAACTAAATTAAAAACCAACTGCTGTATCGTCTCCTCGGGAATCTGCTCCACCTTCCAGACTGTTATTTGGTAGAACTAATATACAGTCTAATTTACCAATTACAGGAGTTGTTTTCTCGTTGATTAAATATCCTTTTGCTTTTAGTTTGTCTATAGTATTTTTATCAAAAGCATTCGGTTCAAAAGTAATTAAGTCCGGCAACCATTGGTGGTGAAAACGCGGAGCATTTACAGCATCCTGCATGCTTAAATTGTATTGGTATACGTTTAAAATCGCTTGTAATACACTTGTAATAATCGTTGATCCTCCCGGAGAACCAACAACCATAAATAATTTTCCGTTTTTCTCGACAATTGTTGGTGTCATGGAGCTAAGCATTCTTTTTTGAGGCGCAATGCTGTTGGCTTCGTTTCCTACCAGACCAAACATATTTGGAGATCCTGGTTTGGCACTAAAATCGTCCATTTCATTATTCAAAAAGAAACCTAATTCATCACAGTAATATTTAGATCCGTAACCATCATTGAGTGTGGTTGTTGCTGCAACAGCATTTCCTTGCTCATCAACAATCGAATAATGAGTAGTTTCGGTGCTTTCGTTAAAACTTACTTTTCCTTCTTTTATTTCTGATGATACACTGGCTTTGTTTGTGTCGAAAGTTGACATTCTGCCTTTTAAATAAGAATCAGATAATAACCCGTTAATGGGAATTTTTACGAAATCCGGATCTCCCAAAAACTGACTTCTATCTGCATAAGCCCTTCTTTCGGCTTCAACAATTACCTGAATCGATTCCTCTGAGTTATGTCCCATTTTAGCCAAATCATAAGGAGCAATCATTTTCATTATTTGCGCCAGACATATTCCACCGCTGCTAGGAGGCGCCATCGAAGTAATTTTTAAATCTTTGTAATTAAATTGTAATGGCTCTCTCCATTTGGCTTCGTATTTCTCCAAATCTTTCAGCGTTATAATTCCGCCTTTTTTCTGAAGATAATTCACCAGGATTTTAGCCGTTTGACCTTTATAAAACTCATTTCTTCCGTTTTTTGCAATTCGTTTTAAAGTATTGGCAAGAGCCGGATATTTTATGGTATCATTTTCTTTAAAGTTACCCGCTAATAAGGTATTAGGGCCATTTATTTTTACAATCGCATCATGATAATCCTGAAGTCTTTTTTCCTGTTTTTTGGTTACCACAACACCTCTTTCTGCCAAAGCGATAACGGGTTTTAGAATTTCTGCCATTGGCAAAGAACCTAGTTTTTTATGAACCGCAAAAACACCGGCGATCGTTCCGGGGACACCAATTGCAAGAGCCGTTTCGGTACTTTTACCTTTTATAACATTTCCGTCTTTGTCCAAAAACATATCTTTTGTTGCTGCCAATGGTGCTTTTTCACGATAATCTAAAGACCCCACTTCGCCATTTGCTTTTCTGTATACCATAAATCCACCGCCGCCAAGATTTCCTGCGTACGGATATGCCACTGCAAGTGCCAATTCGGTAGCCACCATGGCATCGAATGCGTTTCCGCCTTTTTGTATAATTTCAGCGCCCACTTTAGAGGCTTCCTGGCGGGCCGAAACCACCATCGCTTTTGTAGCTACTAATCCGGTTGGTTTTGCAGTTTGCTGGGCAAAACTATATAGGGTGATAAAGCTGAATAAGAATGCTATTTTTTTCATAAAAGAGAATCGTATTTTGTTTTTATAGAATCTGACGGATTCTATAAAGTCAGTAATTTTTGTTTTGAATGTGATTTGATATCTTCAAAAAAGAGTGTGAATTCCTGTTCGAATTCAGAATAAAACTCCACTAGTTCTGCACTTGCAAACTGCATCTTTGATAAATTTTTAGACCTTCGGTCCATTTGAGTCAGGATATGATGAATTCCTTCGACAGTCTGGTAGCTCCAAAGCCAGTTTTCCTGAATCATAGTAGGCATCAGGCGCTGCGTTTTCTCTGTTAAAATAGGATAATTTTCGTGTAACGATCTGTAAAATCTGTTGATGAATTGATCTAACTTTTCATCGGAATATTTTTCCCAGTTTTTGGCTAAAAAATGATCGTAAATAATATCAACAATAACGCCTGCATAATGATGGTATTTTTCATGTAAACGTTTGGTACTTTGTCTGAAAACATCGTGCGAATCTGTATAAGTATCTATGGAGCGGTGTAAAATAATACCTTTTTGAACCTCTTGGGGAAAATGTTCAAATTGTTTTCCGCGAATTCCATCGGCCATAAAATTGCCAATTTTGATTAGATCATTGTCTCCGGACAAATAAATGTGGGCTAGGAAATTCATTTTTTTTAAGTTTCTAAGTTTCTGAGTGGCTAAGAAACTAAGTTATTTTAGTAAAACTATATTTTTCAAGCTACTAAAGTTCTAAGTAGCTAAGTCACTAAGTTTAGTAAAAGTATGAAAAAGTTTTTGATTTCGTTTTAGTGAATGATACAGTTTATCAACTTAGTTTATCCGGTACTTTGAACTTTTTAAAAGATGCTTAAGAATCTCAGGACCTTAGTAACTTAGCTACTCAGTAACTTTTTTTTAAAATTCTTAGCCCCTTAGTATCTTAGAAGCTTAGTAACTTTTCTATATTTGTAACTGGTAACCATAACTCATAAAAATGACTTTAATAAAATCGATATCAGGAATAAGAGGAACAATTGGTGGAAAAGTAGGAGATAACCTGACTCCTGTTGACGCTGTGAAATTCGCATCGGCATATGGTACTTTTCTTAAAAACAATACTTCAAAAGAAAAATTAACGGTTGTAATTGGTCGTGATGCAAGAATTTCCGGCCCAATGATTCACAATCTTGTGGTTAATACTTTAATAGGTTTAGGAATTAATGTAATAGATCTTGGACTTTCAACAACGCCAACAGTAGAAGTGGCTGTTCCATTAGAAAAAGCAGATGGCGGAATTATCCTGACAGCTTCTCATAATCCTAAACAATGGAATGCTTTAAAATTGCTGAATGCAAAAGGAGAATTTTTAAGCGGAGAAGAAGGCGCTAAAATTCTTGAAATTGCCGATGCTGAAGCTTTTGATTTTTCGGATGTCGACAGCTTAGGCGAAATTACCGTAAATGATGCGTATATGGATATTCATATCGACGAGGTTTTGAATTTGCCTTTAGTTGATGTTGAAGCGGTAAAAGCAGCAAAGTTTAAAGTAGTGGTTGATGGTGTAAATTCATCGGGAGGAATTATTATTCCGAAATTATTAGAATTAATGGGCGTTGAAGTAGTAAAATTATACTGCGAACCAAACGGACATTTCCCGCACAATCCGGAACCTTTAAAAGAGCATTTGACGGATATTTCTGAATTGGTAGTAAAAGAAAAAGCTGATTTAGGAGTGGTAGTGGATCCGGACGTAGATCGTTTGGCATTTATTAGCGAAGACGGGGAAATGTTTGGAGAAGAATATACATTAGTGGCTTGCGCGGATTATGTGTTGAGTAAAACTCCGGGAAATACAGTTTCCAATATGTCATCATCACGTGCATTGCGCGACGTAACTATTGCACACGGCGGAAAATACGAAGCCAGTGCAGTTGGAGAAGTAAATGTAGTGGCATTGATGAAAAAAAATAACGCTATTATTGGTGGTGAAGGCAATGGCGGAATTATTTACCCTGAATCTCATTATGGGCGCGATAGTTTGGTGGGCGTGGCATTGTTCCTGACACATTTGGCAAATAAAAAAATATCAGTTTCGGCATTACGCGCCTCATATCCCGAATATTACATGAGCAAAAATAAAATTGAATTGACACCACAAATTGATGTTGATGCGATTCTAGTAGCAATGACTGAAAAATATAAAAACGAAGATATCACAACCATTGATGGTGTGAAAATTGATTTTGCGACAGAATGGGTTCATTTAAGAAAATCAAACACAGAACCAATCATCAGAATTTATACAGAAGCTCCATCTCAGGAAAAAGCAGATGTTCTGGCACTTCGTATTATAGATGAAATAAAAGCAATTGCAGGAATTTAAATTTTTAGCAATTCTTCAATAAAAAAGCCTCTTTCAATTGTGAAAGAGGCTTTTTTATTGAATGCAATCTAGGGTGCAAAGCCTACAATTTTCGCTGTTAGGCACTAAATATTGGTAGAAAACATAAATGGATTAAATTTAGCGTGCCGTAGGTACGCAGTAGTTATCATTTTGTTGCGTGCCTGCGGCACGCCAACGAATTTTGAACCTATAGGGCTACCAATATTGAGTGTCTAATGGCACATTTCAACTCTTGGTTCGTATATTAATTAGAATCTTAGTTCTTGATAATTTTCAATGATTTTTTTACTGAACCATAACTAGCAGTTACAATATAAACTCCCGTTGATAGTAGTTTATCTCCAATTTTAATATCTTCATTGGTAAAATGAGTATCCGAAGAATAGCAAATTTGCCCTCTGATATCTGTAATTTTTAAAACTAAAGGTTCTGTATTTACTGATTTTATATGAAGTACTGACTGACTTTTAATAGGATTTGGATAAACCGTAAAAAAGTCTTGCTCAATTAAAGGGTCATTTACCCCTAAGCTTGCTATTGTAACATCAATATAATTAAAACTCATATTGTTTGATTTGAATTTAATTTTCAGGTAAACTTCTCCTTTTGGCAATGCAATGCCGTTTACAATTTTGTTCGTATAGGTTTGTAAGCCACCGGTCGCCGGAAATGTTTCGTCTGTTTTAACGACAACATCATTTACTAAAATATCAAATTTACCCTGAGCTGTAGATGCCATCCTAAAAGAAAAATTATAAGTTCCGGCATTGTCATTGTTTAGCATAAATTCATTCCAGTCCCCTTGGTCTATAGCACTTACATTTTGTACTGTTCCTGAATCTGTCGTATTTTGCAGGCTCGTTCCTTTTCGACGGTAATGTTTATTGGCGAGTATTCTGCCGGGAACGTTCATTTTTTTAGCAGTATAAGCAGTATTGATATATTCCAGCCCGATAGGTCTTAGAACACCACTTTCGGGAGCTAATAAAGGTCCTTCTGCCATATCTACCCATTCGGCGGGAACTCTTCCGGTAAACCACGAATAGCGATAAATATCCGGATCGTTTTCAAAATTAGTTATGATTTCTTTCATAAACGCAGTTTTTTGTGCTGCCGTCTGAACTACTCTGTTGGCAAATTCAGTTACCCAAACAGGTCTATTGTTTTTTTTTAGAAGTCCGGTTACACCAATTACATCGCCAGAGGTTCTGTCATAAGTATGAAAGGCAATATAATCGACTTTGCAGGTTGGGCATAAAAGAAAAAACTGATCATGCCATGCAGTGGGGCTGCTATAACCTCCATAATTATTGTTCGGGTCATTAAAGGCTGGGGATGCGCTTACTATTTCGAGATTTTTGGCAGCAGCGACTCTCTCAACATTAACCCAATTATTTACAGCGTCCTGCGGAGTTAATCTCGCACCATCATTAAAGTTAGGCTCATTGTAGGCTAATAAGTATTTTGCGCCGGGTTTAATTCTGTTTATAAAAGCCTGTACATCGTCATCATTGATTTTTCCCCATGCCATGGGTACATATTCAACACCAATAGAGGAATAATTGGCATTGGTATCCTTTTCAGGTAAAGAACCCCAGTTGTACCACCACGAAACTCCTGGCTTTAGAGCAAGTAAATCAGCTGTTGAATGGTCTTTGTAAGCTATCCCTCGTTTGGGGCTTTGAGCGAAAATTGTTACTGCAAAAAAACAGGACAGTAAAAATGAAAAACATAATTTTTTTGTCATATTAGGATAATTTAGATTTGGGAAAATATTTATCACTTCAAATGTATATTGTTTCTGTAATTTATTCTTTATATAAGGTGAAGAAAAAATATTACAAAAACCCATCAAGAACCTTCTGGACATAGTAGTATACTGGAGATTCTTGTTTTGATCGTTTTATAAAATAAAAAATCCAAGAAAGTAACGGTTACCTTTTTGGATTTTAATTTTTTGATGAGTAGTTATTCCACCCGATGTTTCCATCTTTTATGTGTCCATAAATAATATTCAGGAGCTTCATAAATTTGTTTTTCTACTTCTCTTAAATACTTTTCTGTTATTTCGAAATTCTCGTAATCATTCGGATTGTCTGCAATTGGAAGAAAAGTAGCTTCATAATAGCCTCTTGCTACCTTTTTTACTTTTACCATTACAACACTTAAATCGTATTTTTTAGCCAGCATTTCGGCTCCGGTGTGCACAGGCGCTTCAATACCCATAAACTTCATTGAATGAAAGATTCGGTCGAGTTTTGGAGACTGATCGCTTGCTAAACCATACAAACTTAGTTTTCCCTCACGCTGATTTTGCGCCATTGTTGGAATTGCTTTTCTGGTTTCGACCATTTCTGTTTTATATCTTGAGCGTATTTTTCGAATCAATTTATCAAAATAAGGATTAGCAAGCCTTTTATAAACCGCAATTCCTTGAAAACCTAATTTAGGGTTAATAGTTAACAGCCATTCGTAGCTGGCATAATGCGAAGCTACCAGAATTATACTCTTCCCTTTTTTTGCATAATCCTGCACTAATTCGATGTTAGTTACCTGGAATCTTTTTTCCATTTCTTCGTGGGAAATGGACATTGTTTTAATCATTTCTAAAAACATGTCACACATGTGATGATAGAATTTCTTTTCAATTTTTTTTCTTTCTGAATCACTCAAATGCGGTAAGGTAAGAGCCAGATTATCTCTCACTACTTTTTTACGATATCCAATAACCCTGTAAACCAAAAAGTACACAAAGTCTGAAAATAAATAAAATAGTCGGAATGGAAGTATAGAGATAAGCCAAAGTAAAGGATAGGCTAATATATAAACGAGAAACTGCATTTAATTTTTTTTTACAAATATAAAATAAAAATGAATAACCACTGATATTTTGCTTCGACACTAACATATGTTTAAGAATGACTATATTTACAATTCACATTAAATGTTTTTTATGAATACCATTTTAGTTGGAATAATAGTGGCCAATGCTTTGATTAGTTATAAAGGATTTAACGATCTTGCTTTTTTTAGAAAATACGAATTTCATGTTGGAAGTATTCGCTCTGGAGAACAAATCAGAATGCTTTCGTCGGGATTTTTGCATGCAGATATCATGCACTTAGCGTTTAATATGCTTACATTATGGTTTTTTGCTCCTGTTGTAATACAATGGATGGGCACTTTTTCTTTTGTTTTAATTTACTTCGGTAGTTTAATATTCGGAAGCTTGCTAACCATGTTATTTCACAAGAATGATTACAGTTATAGAGCTGTTGGTGCTTCGGGGGCGGTAACGGGAGTTTTGTATTCTGCAATATTATTACAACCCGATATGATGTTGGGAATTTTCTTTGTCATACCCATGCCGGCATATTTGTTCGGAATTTTATATTTATTGTATTCAATTTACGGAATGCGCGCCAAAAATGACAATATTGGACACACAGCACATTTTGGAGGTGCTATAGGTGGTTATTTGATTACTTTGATAAAAGAACCTTCATTAATTGTAGATCATAGTTTGATGGTAATTCTATTGGCTATTCCTATTTTGATACTTTTTGTAATGGCAAAATTGGGCAAATTATAATATTGGCACAACTTTTGAAATTCCATTATCAAACAATTTAAATATAACAAAAATGAAGAAAGCACTATTATTTTTAACAATCATGTTTATGACTATGTCTTACGCTCAAGAAATCAAACAAATTCCTCAAATCAATGTAAGTGGGGAAGGAAAAGTAAAAGTAGCACCTGATCAGGTTTGTATTTCAGCAACTGTTGAAACAAAAGGGAATAATGCTAAAGATGTCAAAAAACAAAATGACGAGAAAATCGATGCAGTTTTAAAATTTATAAAAAAAATGAATATTCCTGCAGCAGATTACAAAACCAAACAAGTAGCGCTTAATCCTCAATACGATTACGAGAAAAAGAAAACAAGCTACAATGCTACTCAAACAGTAGAAATCATTCTAAAAGACTTAACAAAATACGATGACTTAATGGATGGTTTAGTTCAACAAGGAATTAACCGTATCGACAGAGTTTCTTTTGAAACTTCTAAATTAGTTCAACTAGAATCAGAAGCTCGTAAATTGGCGATGAAAGAAGCTAAATTAAAAGCAGAAGATTATGTTTCTGTATTAGGACAAAAAGTGGGTAAAGCTTATACTATTTCTGATAATACTCAGGTTTACCGTCCACAACCAATGTATGCTGCTATGAAATCAATGGAAATGGATTCAGCGGGAGCTCCAAACCAAACTTTAGCAATTGGAGAAATTGAAGTTACAGCAAACGTTAGTGTTAGTTTTGTTTTAGAATAACAAAATATATTTCAATTTTGAAAATCCAAATTCCAACTTAAAACTGGGATTTGGATTTTTTTTTACTTGTACTTTTTGAATTTAAGATGATAAACTTAATATTATCGAGGATAGAGAATATTGTAAAGAGCCTGCGGTACTTTTCGTAAAAAAGGCTATTAGTTTTAAACGGGAGTTTTCATTATTTTTGCACTTTTAAAAAATCCTCATGAATTCCCCCGTAAAAGCCCTCCATCCCATTTATAATCTACAATTTGGATTAGTCTGTTTAAGTTCGTTACTTTTTTCTGCTAGTTTTAATATGCTGATTCCTGAATTGCCCGAATATTTGAGCAATATGGGGGGAGCAGAGTATAAAGGGTTAATTATTGCCTTTTTTACCTTAACGGCAGGAATTTCAAGACCTTTTAGTGGTCGGTTGACCGATACTTTAGGAAGAGTACCTGTAATGGCAGTTGGCTCTATTGTTTGTTTTGTCTGCGGTATTTTATATCCGGTTTTAGGGACAGTTTCCGGATTTTTATTCTTGAGATTAATTCACGGATTTTCTACTGGATTCAAACCTACAGCTACTGCGGCTTATGTTGCGGATATTGTGCCAAGAGAACGCTGGGGTGAAGCTTTGGGTTTGCATGGATTGTGCTTTTCTATAGGAATGGCTCTTGGTCCGGCTATTGGAAGCTCGATTAAATTGTATTCATCTATGAACATGCTTTTTTATGCTACTTCTGTTTTTGCTCTTCTGTCTATTGTTATTCTAATGAATATGAAGGAAACGTTAAAACATAAACAGCGTTTTAACCTGCGTATTTTAAAAATTTCGCGAAAAGACATTATAGCTTTAGAGGTTCTTCCTGCAGCTATCGTAACTTTTCTTTCTTATATGGCTTATGGTGTTATCCTGACGTTGATTCCGGATTGGAGCCAGCATTTAGGAATTACCAATAAGGGTCTGTTTTTTATGGTCTTCACCATAACTTCGGTAATGATTCGTTTTGGCGCAGGAAAAGCGTCTGACAAATACGGTCGTCTTCGTTTAATAGGGATCGGACTCTTTTTATTAATTATATCCTTGGTGATTGTTGGATTTTCAACATCGATTGCCGGATTTTTGGCAGGAGCAGCATTATATGGAGTTTCTACGGGAATTGTTTCTCCGGCTTTAAATGCCTGGACGGTTGATATGAGTTTTCCGGAACATCGTGGCAAAGCTATGGCGACGATGTATATTGCCTTGGAAGCAGGAATTGGTCTTGGTGCACTTTTCGCCGGATGGGTATATCAGGATGTGATTGCAAAAATTCCAATGTTGATGTACGCCAGCGCAATAATGGTTTTCTTATCCTTAGGGTATGTTTGGATTCAGTTTAGGAGAGATAAAAAAAGCAATTTTTCACAACAACTGTAAGCTCGTATTTAAATCGTTTACTTATTGGTATTCTTAGGCTAGGAACTAAGTCAAGATTTTGATTATATAACCCGATAGTTTCAAAGACTATCGGGTTTTTTATTTGATGGCTATATATAAGGAGAAGTTTTTGCTATAATATATAAGAGCAATTTTTATTACATAAGATACATAGACTAGCTTTTATTGTAATTTGGAGTTTAAGATTTGAAATTTAAGATTTGAAATTTAATAGAGGTTAGGAGCTATTTCCTGCTATCGATTCCAATCTTTTGTGCTGAACCCCGGCACAAAGGGATTTCCACTACTATCGGGGCTGGGGGAGCAGCTTCCAGCCAACACCTAGCTTTGTGTGTTATATAAGATTCACGATAAACCAGGAAAACCAAGAAAAAACAAATCTCGGCGCCTTAGCGCCTTCGTGGCTCAACCACCCCAACCACCCCAACCACCCAAAACAGGCAAAACTCCAAAGT
>NZ_JADKPQ010000028.1:0-76372 GCF_015350725.1 Flavobacterium sp. CSZ | reverse complement strand
TGGTGATTTTTAACAAAAATACAGTTTATATTTTTGTTTTTATTCTTTATAGATGATGATTTTTAATATAAAAAAGCGACTGTTCCAGGAACAATCGCTTTTGGTTATAATTACTTAAAATATCAAAAAAAGTAATTATTTCTTCAGGAAGATGCACAAGACATTTTCTCTATGATATTTTAAAATCTAACTTTTTTAAGTTCCCACAATGTTTTGATGAAAGTATCAACATCCTGAGTAGTATTATAAAAAGCCAAAGAGGGACGAACAGTAGTTTCAACACCCATTCTTCTCAAAATAGGTTGTGCACAATGATGCCCGGTTCTTACCGTAACACCTTCTTTGTTTAAAGCCTGACCCACCTGGTCGTTGGTATAGCCTTGCAGATTAAAAGAGAGTACACTCGCTTTATTTTTCGCCGTCCCGATCAATCGAACGCCCGGAATTTCTTTCAGCAACTTTGTCGCATATTCCAGTAATTGATGTTCATAATGACCAATAGCATCAATACCCAGTTTGGTAACATAATCTATCGCAGCTCCCAGACCAATGGCATCGGCAATATTTCCGGTTCCGGCTTCGAAACGATTGGGGGCTTTATGGTATTTTATTTCCTCAAAAGTCACATCCTGAATCATGTTTCCGCCAGCTTGGTACGGTTCCATTTCGTTTAGCAAATCTTCTTTTCCGTACAAAGCACCAATTCCAGTTGGGCCAAAAAGTTTATGTCCGGAGAAAACCAGCCAGTCCGGATTTAAATCCTGAACATCGACTTTCATGTGTGAAACCGATTGTGCTCCGTCTATCAGAACTTTTGCGCCAACGGCATGTGCCATTTTTACAATTTCTTTGGCTGGAGTTACAGTTCCTAATGCATTTGAAACTTGTGTAAAAGCAACCAAACGCGTTTTTGAGTTCAGCAGTTTTGAATATTCATCCAGCAAAATTTGTCCGTCGTCATCTACAGGAATTACCCTTAATTTCAAACCTTTTTTATCGGCCAGACGTTTCCACGGAACAATATTCGCGTGATGTTCCAGATTACTCACAATAATTTCATCTCCGGCAACCAAATTATGATCGCCCCAGCTTTGAGCCACCAGATTGATTCCTTCTGTAGCACCGCGAACAAATACAATTTCATTTACTGAACTTGCATTCAAAAAAGCTTTTACTTTTTCTCGGGCGGCTTCATAAGCATCAGAGGCGCGAGCGGCCAATTCATGTGCTGCACGATGAATATTCGAATTTTCATGCTCATAGAAATAAGCGATACGATCAATAACCGATTGTGGTTTTTGGGTCGTAGCCGCATTATCAAACCACACCAAAGGTTTTCCGTTTACGGTTTCTCTTAGAATAGGAAAATCTTTTTTAATAAGATTAGCATCAAAACGAGAACCTGAGATATTGCCGAAATCTGGTTTTTCGAAAGTATTTCCAACAATCAAATTTGAATTTCTCTGATCAAAAGCAAACGGATTTTGTTCCAGAAAATAATACGAATTGGGTATTTCATTTCCGTTTAAAGGAAAATCCAAACGTTTTGTAAATTGTGTATCAACAAATTTCAATGCAGCATTTAATTCCGTTTCGAAAGAAGACCTTTCGGTTTGAAAAGGCAGATAATCATGGTTTAAAAGCAATTTCGAAAAGACGTTTTCTTCATTTGATTGCGCCGTTCCGCCATTCTTGAAATTGACATCATGAAAACCCGTTTGCGGATTGTTGACATTGACATTATTTCCGTGTGGAATTCCCGATGGAGAAACCCCACTTTGAGGATCAAATCCTGCTCCGGCATTGGGATACAAAGCCGAAGCTCCTGAACCATAATTGGCAACAGTTGGCGATATTCCAAAACCACTAAATGCAGGCGCACCAGAAGGTGGCGTTGCTACATCCTGCAATGGGAGAGGTGTCGCGCTATTAACGCTTAAGTTCCCGGTATTCAACAAGGTTTCTGCAATTTTTGTCGCACGCGGATGTTCATTTCGATCAGGACTTAACGAAATCTCCTTAGGAAACTCGTTAGGTAATGTCTTGAACAATTCGTTCGCCAAAAGCTGCAAATCCTCAATGTTGGGTAAACCGTCGTGGTTAGTATTTATACTCATGGTACTTTCCTATTTCTACATCTTCAAGAACCGCGATGGCATCGTCTACCAAAATTGCCAATGAGCAATAAAGAGATACCAAATATGATGCAATTGCTTTTTCATTAATTCCCATAAAACGAACCGATAATCCTGGTGATTGCTCGCCTTGTAATCCCGGTTGAATCAATCCAATAACACCCTGACGGCTTTCACCCGTACGCAATAAGATGATTTTCGATTTTCCGCTTACGATTGGTAATTTATCCGATGGAATAAGCGGAATCCCTCTCCAGGTTAAAAACTGAGATCCAAATAAAGAAGTGGTTGGAGGCGGAACACCACGACGTGTACATTCGCGGCCAAAAGCAGCAATTGCTAAAGGATGCAATAAGAAAAAGCCTGGTTCTTTCCAAACTTTTGTCAATAACTCGTCTAAATCGTCCGGAGTTGGTGCACCCGTTCTGGTTTTAATAATTTGAGATTTGGCAACATTGCTTAATAAACCATAATCTTTGTTGTTGATTAGTTCGCTTTCCTGACGCTCTTTGATGGTTTCGATAGCCAGACGAAGCTGCTCAGAAATTTGATTGTAAGGTTTGCTGTACAAGTCAGAAACTCTCGTGTGTACATCTACAATTGTTTGTACTGCTGCCAAGTTGTATTCTCTTGGATTATCGATATAATCGACAAAAGTGTTGGGTAAAACTCTTTCGTCACGCGCAGAACAATCTACTTCGATATGGCTTCCGTCTTTTACTTTATTCAAACGAAATACGCCTGATTCTACTGGAGTCCAGTGCAAAAGATGTGTGAGCCAACGTGGTGAAATTGTCCCAATTTGAGGGACCGTACGTGTTGCAATTGCTAATTGTCTTGCTGCAACATCTCCTAATGCTGTTTGTTGTTGTTTTTGTTCAGCCATGGCTTTAAAGGTTTAATGGTTAATTTATTTTTGGTACATTATTTTAAGAATTTTCATTCGTAAAAAACACTGTTTTCTTGTATAAGTAAATTTATGTTAAAAATAAAAAGATCAGAAATAAATGTTGTTTAATTTACGGTAAAATAATATCTAAATTGTTGAATTATAATGCTATGAAAGCGGATCGAATAATTCGTCAACCGAAAGATATCGCTCGCCGGTATCATAATTAAAAGTCAATACAACAGCATCTTTTGGAATTTTATTGATTTGCTTTGCAATCGCCGCCAAAGAAGCTCCTGTCGAAATCCCGGCAAAAATTCCTTCTTCCTTTGGTAATCTTTTCGCAAAATAAAAAGCATCTTCTTTTTCTACCGGAATTACCAAATCGACATAATCCCGATTAAAAACTTCCGGGATAAATCCGGCACCAATTCCCTGAATAGGATGTGGGGCAGGAGAACCTCCGCTTAAAACAGGTGATAAAGCAGGTTCTACAGCATAGGTTTTAAGATTAGGGAAATGCTGTTTCAAAATTTTAGAAACTCCCGTAATATGCCCGCCTGTGCCAACTCCGGTGATGAGGTAATCAATGCCTTCCGGGAAATCCTGTAGAATTTCCTGAGCCGTTGTTTTCTCATGAATTTCAACATTTGCCGGATTGGTAAACTGAAAAGGCAAAAACGAATTTGGAGTCGAAAGTGCTAATTCCTTCGCTTTTTCTACCGCGCCCGAAGTTCCTTTTTCTCTTGGAGTCAGAACAAATTCAGCGCCGTAAGCATTCATGATTTTTCGTCTTTCGATACTCATCGATTCAGGCATTACCAAAATCACTTTGTATCCTTTTACGGCAGCTACCAAAGAAAGCCCGATTCCGGTATTTCCCGAAGTAGGTTCGATAATAATCGAATCAGGATTTAAAAGTCCTTTTTCCTCAGCATCTTCAATCATTGCCAATGCAATTCTGTCTTTAATACTCGCCCCAGGATTCGACTTTTCGATCTTAATCCAAACCTGATGTTCCGGAAAAATCTTGTTGAGTTTTACGTGGGGTGTATTGCCTATGGTTTCTAGTATATTTTGATATTTCATGATGCTTTATTTATTGAACCATATAAGTAATGTAAGTTCATTTTAGTTTTAGATCCGTTTTGTTTTTTTATTCTTAGATACATTCCGATTTCTATTTTTTTTCAGGAGCTAATCCCGCTATCGGTTTCAATCTTTTGTGCTGAACCCCCGCACAAAAGGATTTTCACTGTTATCGGGGCTAGGGCAATCATTTTCATAACAGTATTTTCGTCTAGTTTGTCATCCCGACGAAGGAAGGATCACACTATCCCGAAGTTTCGGGACGCAAACTAAATCGCCAATCTTTGTCGAGCTAATTGCGAGGATCCCTCGTTCCTCGGCATGACAACATTGCGGTTAGACTTTGCGAGAACTTTTATATGTTCTTATATAACTTACATGGTTCAAAAAACGTTCTAAATCGAATAAAAAATAGGTTCCGGAAACGGATTATTATCCTTCACTTTTATTTCGTTTTTATGATACACTACAGAGTTGGATGGAATACTATACGTCAGCCAGACATTTCCTCCAATAATAGAATCTCTCCCCACAACAGTTTGCCCGCCCAGAATCGTACTATTCGAATAAATAATCACATTGTTCTCAATTGTAGGATGCCTTTTTATAAAAGCCTCTTCTTTTTTTACACTTAAAGCTCCCAATGTTACGCCCTGATATATTTGAACATTATCTCCAATAATAGTCGTTTCACCTATTACAATTCCGGTTCCGTGATCGATGGCGAAATCATTGCCTATTTGTGCGCCGGGATGAATTTCGATACTCGTTTTGATATGTGCATATTCGGAGAAAGTGCGTGCCAGAAGCTTTAAATCCTGATTCCAAATTTGATGCGAAAACCGATAGACAGCTATGGCAAAAAAGCCTGGATAAGCATATAAAACTTCTTCTATAGATTTGGCGGCAGGATCTTTTTTAAAAATCGTATCAGCATCATTTAATGTTTTTTTGTACAGATCAGGCAATGCTTCAAAGAAGGTTTTAGTTTCCTCAAAGCTGCTGTCTTTTTCAGACGTGTAGTCAATTACGATCTCATTAAACTGTTTTTCTAAAACTTCAAATTTATTTTTGATAATAGATAAATCTCCAAAGCGCTTTGAAGTATTCGAAAATAAAACAGAGAATAAATCCTCAATAAATTGATGGATGACCTTTTTTTGAGGAAGGATCAATAAACTCTGGTGGTTGTTGGCTATTTCTTGATAAAATGAATTCATAATGGTTTGTTTTTTGGTTCATAACTAACATTTTTATGAGAAATCAACTCATCTGAACTGGAATTCTAAAACATTTAAAAGCGACTCGTCAAATAATATTAAACACGTTAGGAGTGCGCAAAGATTTTTTTTTTTACTGGGCTGAAATAATCTCGCAAAGGCGCAAGGACGCAAAGTTTATAGTATTGATGACTTCTGCATCTTAGCGAAATTAATTCCAAAATAAGAACATAAAACTTAAAAAACTTTGCGACTCTGCGTCTTTGCGAGATTAAAATATTACAACTAAAAAAAATCTGCCAAATAGTTTAAATTGCTGTTTCTTTTGGCTTTGAAAATTTCTCTCTAATATAAAAAACGGGTATTCCAATACCTGCGATGATTAATCCAGGCCAGGTATACGTAGGTTTATAAATAATTAATAAAATACAGAACGCTGATCCTAAAAGGATATAAATGGCGGGTAAAAACGGATATCCAAAAGCTTTATAAGGTCTTTCGTGTTGCGGTTTTTTACGTCGCAAAACAAAAATTCCGGCAATAGTGATCACATAAAACAATACCACAACAAAAGAAATCATGTCTAATAAATTGCCGTATCGGCCACTTAAACTCAAAATAACCGCCATAAAAAACTGAATCCAAAGTGCGTTTGCAGGAACCGAATGTTTATTTAAAATGGCTGTTTTTTTGAAAAACAAACCGTCTTTGGCCATACTTTGATAGACTCTCGCGCCTGATAAAATCATTCCATTCGCACAGCCAAAAGAAGCGATCAAAATCATTAACGCGATGATAGAAGTTCCGCTTGAGCCAAAGATGGCCTGTGCTGCAGCGATTCCAACACGGTCTTTTTCCGGTGTTCCAATGGCTTCAACGGGTAAAACTGCGGTAAACATAATGTTTAAAGAAACGTAAATCAGGGTTACAACGGCAGTTCCTAAAAGCAAACTCAAACCGATATTTCGTTTTGGATTTTTTATTTCATCAGAAACAAATGTCACATTATTCCAGGCATCATAACTGATAACCGTTCCTACTAAAGCCGAAGCGATTGCACCCCAAAAAGCAGGTGTATTGGTGTATTGTAAAAACGAACCGTCCGGATTTAGTTTTTGCAAATGAAACGGATTTGTCCAGTTGGCCTGCCAGACTTCGGGTTTGAAAAATATAAACCCGAAGACAATAAGAACTAGTAAGCTTATCAGTTTGGTTCCGGTAAAAAACTTTTGAATTACTTTTCCGAGTTTTACACCTTTGGTATTGATATAAGTTAATATGAATAACAAGACAATAGAGGAGAGCTGTGCCGGCGAAATGGTAAAAGATTCGCCAATTTTGAAAGCTACTAAATCCTCACTGAAGAATGGAAAAAAATACGCCAGAAATTTAAAGAAGGAAACACAAACCGCGGCAATAGTTCCGGTTTGAATCACCGTAAACAAACTCCATCCATAGACAAATGCCACAAGCGGATTGTACGCTTCTTTTAAATACACATACTGACCTCCCGATTTAGGAAACATTCCGCTTAATTCGCCATAACTCACAGCGGCAATCAAAGTCATAAATCCACCAATTAGCCAAACTAAAATTAGCCAGCCGGCCGATCCTACGTTACGGGTAACATCGGCACTCACAATAAAAATTCCAGAACCAATCATTCCGCTGGCGACCAATAAGGCCGCATCGGCAAGACCGAGTTCTCTTTTGTATTCTTGTTTTTTTTCTATTTCTGACATTCTAATTTTTTGTTTTTATAACTAAACCAATTCGGCATTGGTCAAAGGTGTTGTAGGCGTTTCTGTTGGAATTCTTCCTTGCAGATGAGGTAACGATGCATTTGGTAAACGCGGCAAAACCAGTTTGGCAAAATAGTTCGCTTCTTCAATCAAAGGAAAACCGGAGAAAATAAAAGATCTGAAACCCATATCCATATAGCGGTTTAGTTTTTCTATAATTTGATCGGCGCTTCCCACCAAACCACTTCCGCAGCCGGAGAAAACTTTACCAATATCTGTCCATAAGATATCTTCTACATAACCATCTTCATCCGAAGTTTCTCTTAATTCGTCTTGTTTTAAAACTCCTAACGAACGTGAATCTTCGCCACGACTTCTGATTTCTAATCCGCGTTTCTCATCAAATTTTGAAATTAGTTTTTTGGCGTAAGCCTTGGCTTCTTCCTGTGTTTCACGAACTATGACATGAATTCTCAACCCGAAATCAATGGTTCTTCCTTCGGCAGCAGCGCGTTCACTCATTTCTTTTAGAGTCGCGTACATCGATTCTTCAGATTCAGGCCAGGTCAGAAACACATCGCAATGTTTGGCACAAACGGCTCTGGAACCAGGGGAAGTTCCTCCAAAATACAATAATGGACCGCCGTTTTGCTGATAGGATTTTACAGGATCTGATGGCAAATCAAACTGATAGATTTCACCTTTGTGCGAGATTCTGTCTTGTGTCCAGCCTTGTTGCAAAATCTGAATAACCTCAGAACATCGTTGGTATCTCAAATTAGGATCTTCACGAGTTCCCGGTAAATCAGAGTTGATGATATTCAATATTAATCTTCCTTTTAACATATGGTCTAATGAAGAAATAGCTCTCGCCAACATAGGCGGATGCACTTCTCCGGTACGAACCGCGAGCAAAAATGTGATTTTGTTGGTTTCCGGCGCCACACTTGCTGCAAAAGCCAATCCGTCTTGTCCTACGGTATAAGCTGATGGATATAAGATGTTGCTAAAACCTAATTTTTCTGCTTCTAACGTAATCTCTCGACAATGTTCATAACTGCTTCGGCGATCATTATCCAGAACGCCTAAATATGCTGTATCTCCACCAATAATGTCATTGAACCAGGAAATTTCTGCGACTCTTTCCAGGGTTCTAATGGCTACTGTTTCAATTTTACCTTCAATCATTTTTTTTCTTCTTTTTTAAGCTCTTTTTTAATCTTTTGTTCTTGTTATCCTGTGCATTTTTTTCAGCTTCACTCAACCATGAAATTTCAGTGTTTTTAATTCTCATTGATACAACAGGTGCGGGATTTAGGTTTATCTGATTCATATTTGTGAGTTTTAGGTTATTATTTTTTAAAAACTGTTTTTCCTTCTTTTATCGTTTCCAGAACTGTAATGTCTTTTATTTTTGAAGGATCGATTTTGGTTAAATCGTCAGAAAGCACCACTAAATCGGCCAGTTTTCCGGTTTCGATAGAACCTTTACTATTTTCTTCGAAATATTCGTAAGCACCATTGATTGTGATCGCACGAAGCCCTTCGATAGGAGTTAGCCTTTCATCCGGACCAATAACCTGACCTGATCGGGATTTTCTTTCAACAGAAGTCCACAACAAAAACAACTGATTTAATGGCGTAACCGGATAATCGGTATGGTTCGTAGCAACAACACCTTTTTTGATGGCAGTTTTTAAAGGGCTTAAAAAATTAGCTCTGTCCGGACCTAAGTTGCGAACGTGCACATCGCCCCAAAAGAATGCGTGATTGCTAAAGAAAGCAGCAATGATTCCCAGTTTTTTATAATCGTCTAGCTGATCAGGTCGTATGAATTGCGAGTGAATCGTAACTGGTCTGCGATCATTGCTGTTTGTATTTAAAGTTTTATTGGCGTTTTCGATCGCTTTTAGATACATATCGATTGTCGCATCTCCGTTGCAATGCACAAACGGACGAACATTATTTTGGAATGCTTTAATGACTAAATCATTAAACTGATCCTGCGTAATATTCGGGAAACCTGTACATTCGTCATGATTACAACCCGGAACTTCTACCAGATATGATTTGCTAAAAAAAGCAGTTTTACCTTGTGGCGAACCATCGGCAATCATTTTGGTACCTGCCAGTTTCAAGTGATTTTTGAGTACCCCAAATTTAAATTCAGGATTTTTTAATACTTTTTCTAAAGTTGGGTAACCCGGCAAAGCTTCAATGTCAATAAATAACTCGTTTCTTTCTGCCGCTTTATGCAATAATTCAACAGATTCATAACTTGAATATCCATCCTGAGCAGTTGTAATTCCATTACTGGCATAAAACAATTGCTGCTCTTTTAGTCCTTTTATCTGCTCGTCTAAAGTTGGAGCTGGTTTAGCAGGTCTCTTCAATAATCGGCTTGCATTTTCCTGCAATAATCCTGTTGGTTCGTTAGTGCCTTTTTTTCTTTCGATCGCACCACCCGGAGGATTTGCTGTAGTAGCATCAATTCCTGAAAGTTTTAAGGCATACGAATTCGAAACCGACATATGCCCGTTGATGTTCGTAATCGTTACCGGATTATTAGGAAAAGCAGCGTCAAGATCTTCTTTACTTGGATGCCTTTTTTCTTCCAGCTGATCCTGATCGTATCCGTAAGCATCGATCCATTCGCCTGGAGCGATATTATTTTTCTTTTGAAAGTCCTGAATACGGCTTACCAAATTGGCGATATTTTTGACATCGCCCATTGGCGGTGATCCTACATTTACCGTAGTCGATCTCGATAACCCCATAAAATGGCTGTGACCATCAATAAATCCGGGAACTACCGTTTTTCCTTTGAAATCGACAACAATGGTGTTTTTGTCCTTTAATTTTTCGATTTTGCTATTCGTTCCAACAGCCAGAATTTTACCGTTACTTACGGCAACGGCTTGTGCAGTGCTGTTTTTGGCATCGACCGTGATAATATTACCATTGATAAAAATCTTCTCGGCGGTATTTTTTTGCTGTGCATTAATAATCGTCGTAGCGAAGATTATAGCCAGGTATTTAAAGTTATTTTTCATTTCGTTATTTTCTTTTTAATTTTTGATATTTTCTAAAATTATAATCCTATCTGGGAGACAGTTTATTATAAGCCAGTTCATTACTTGGTATTGCCCAAACATAATTGGCTGCTGTTGGTAAAACTTCCGGTGCCGCGCCTGCATTTCCTGTTTTGGCAGGAAGCGCCTGAACTCTTCTCAATAAATCAGGCGTACGGAATCCTTCGCCAACCAGTTCTATTCTTCTTTCGTTTAAAATCGTATTAATCAATTCGTCTTTTGTCGTAACTCCTGTTGTGAAAACATAAGCAGCATCAGAACGATTTCGAACGGCTGATAATAAAGTTCTGGCCAAAGGCAAATTGTCACTTTGCGCAGCAGCTTCGGCATAATTCAAAAGGATTTCGGCATAACGAATTACAGGAACATAATCGGTAAAAGGGGCACCATTTTTCTTGAATTTGTTCAGTAATTTTTGTCCCGTTGCATTGGTGATCACCAAACCTTTTCTGGCATCTGTTGAGGTTGCAGAAAAAACATTATCTGCAATAATTCCTGCCGTATTAAAGTAAATTACCGGAGTTAAATAATTTCCGCCAAGTGCACTTTGCAATCCCGGAGCTTCGGCAGCAGTTGTAAACGGAATCGAAAATATAGCTTCGTTACCTACATAAGAACCTCCAAAAACGGTGGCAACATTTGGTTCTAAACGGTGTGTCAAACTTCCTGAAACGTATTGAAAAGGAGCTGTTGCCGGAACCAGTTTACTCGCTTCTGAAATTACTTTTGCATAATCGCCTTTGCTTAAATACACTCTGGTTTTTAAGGCAATTGCTGTAGCTTTATGTGCTCTTGAAGCAGTTAGAATTCCTGTTGCATAACTTTCCGGTAAATCAGCTTCGGCTTCGTCAAGATCTTTTAGAATCTGAGTATAAACATCGGCCACGCTGCTAAAAGCGAAGTCATTAAGTCCTCCTGATGTATTTCCTTTTAAGCGTAACGGAAGTGCCAATACAGTACTATTTTGTGCATATGGTTTTGCGTAGGTTTGTACCAAACTTAGATACGAAATGGCTCTTACAAACTTAGCTTCGGCAATATAGTTTTTACGCAAATCTTCTGTGACAACAGTAGAAGTTGCCAGATTGTCGATCAGAATATTCGAAAAGTTGATGGTTGTATAAGCTACGCTCCAAACCGAGTTTACAAAGTCTCCTGAAGAAGTTATGGTTTGATTCCAAACATTCGCTCCGGTTGAATTGTTTCCATCATTCTGGCTGAATTCATTGCCTCTTTGTTCATTAAAAATAATGAAACGACCGCCGTAAAAAGACGGATTACTAAACTGACCATAAAGTCCGTTTACCTGACCTAAAATTTTGGCTGGTGTGCTGAAAGCGGTTTCTGTAGAAATACTCGTTTCAGGAACAGTATCTAAAGCATTATCACTACATCCGGCCAATAATAAGGCTAGAAATGGCGTAATAATGAAAGCTTTTTGTATGCTTTTTTTATAATTGAAAATCATGATGTTTTTATTTTAATTAAGATTAATGCCTAGAAACCTACATTAAGTCCTAAAGTGAATACTACTGAATTGGCCGGCACGTTTTGATCTTTCCCTGAATTGATGGAGTTTCCGTTGATTGAAATCTCAGGATCTGAACCACGATATTTTGTCCAGGTATATAAATTAGAGCCCTGTGCATATACTTTGGCTGACGAAATATATTTGTTGACCAACTCGTTTTTTACCGGAATTCTATAGCTTAAAATGATGTTTTTTACTTTTAAATAAGATCCGTCTTCTACATAAGCAGAGTTGCTTGACGAGAAACCTCCAGAGAAACTGTCTCCGTAAATTAACTTAGGAACATCTGTAACCTGACCCGGAGTTGTCCAGCGATCTTTGATGAAAGTTCCGTTGTTAAAGAAGCGCTGATCTGATAAAGTCGATCTTGTACCGTTGTACAATTTGTTTCCTCCGGAGAAAGTTAAACCAATTGTTAAGTCGAAATTTTTATACGATAAATTGTTGTTCAAACCTCCGTAATAAGTGGGTAACGAAGGTCCCTGAATACGACCATCACGATAGTTGTCGATTGCCGGTGCAGTAGCACCGTTTAGATACGTAAAAGCTTTTGTAAGAGCGTTGTACTGTACTTCTTCGTTATTGGCATTTACATAAACACGGTTTCCGTTTTCAGGATTTACTCCCGTTGTTGGTACGGCGAAAATAGATCCTACAGAATAGCCTTCTCTTGTAATATTCTGGATTCCGAAAGTGCTTAAAGCCGTTGGATAAATATCTCCGTATCCGCCTAAAGAGGTTACTTTATTTTTGATGGTAGACAAATTAAAACTTGCATTCCATTGAAAATCATTATCATTTATGATGTTAGCATTAATCGAAAGTTCAAACCCTTTGTTGTATAAAGAACCCACGTTTGCCGCAATAGAATTATTCGGGATTCCTTGTGATAAAGACTGAGGCGCATTCAAAATCAAATCGTTGATGTTGTTTTTATAATAATCCGCTTCAACTGTAATTCTGTTATCAAAAAGTCCAAAGTTGATTCCGAAGTCAAATTTCTTGCTGGTTTCCCATTTTAGATCCGGATTTCCGGATTGCGAAAAACTAAGTGTTGGCACTCCGGCATAAGTACCCGCCGAATATTGAGATAAAGCGGCATAATCGTTTAATTCGCTATTACCCACAATTCCGTAACTGGCTCTCACTTTAAAAGCATTTAAGACATTTTTTATGGATGAACTTTTAAAGAAATCTTCTTCAGATACATTCCATCCTATAGAAGCACCTCCAAAATTTCCCCATTTGTTTCCGGATGCCAATGCTGATAATCCGTCTCTTCTGAAGTTTAGATTCAGCAAATATTTTTTGTCGTAATCGTAAGCAATACTACTAAAATAAGAAAGCAATACATTTTCTGTCTGAACAGAAGGACCAGGGGCAATGGTTGTAAATCCGCCTTGGTAACTGGTAAAAAACGGATCTGTTAAACCTGTTTTTATAGCGCCCCAACCATCAATTTCGCGAACATTTTTCTCTTGTCCCAAAAGTACTTTCAAACTGTGTTTTTGATCCAATACAGTCGCATAGGTTAGGGTATTGGTCCAGTTGGATCTGGAGTATTTGGTATTGGAGTTGGTTGCAGCTCCTTTGGTAGAAAAACCATCTCCGCTAAACGGATTTCTAAATTCTTTGTTTTCTACCACGAAATTATTGATACCATACACCGTTTTAAATTTCAGGTTTTTGATGATTTCAAGTTCGGCATAAATGCTTCCGATAAAAGTGTTGTTTTCAGAAGTGTTTTTGTCTAAATCTAAAATTGTTTGCAAGTTGTACGCATTAAAAACGCCCAAAGCTGGACTGTTTGCTCCGTATCCTATATTCCCGTTACTCGGGTTGATGTTGTAAGAACCATCAGGATTGTAAACCGAAACGTTTGATGGTAAAATATAAGTAAGTCTTCCCAAAGGCTGTAAACCGATATATTGCGTATTAACCGCGTTTCCAGCTGAAGATCCAATCGAATTAGGTGTTGAAGATCCTGAATTTGGACCTGAATTTAAGGAGTTGTTATAAGAGAAATTAGTTCCTAAAGTAAGCGAGTTGTTCAACTTATGTTCAAAATTCAATCGGATTCCTTTTCGCACAAATTCATTCGTTCTTAAAATCCCTTCCTGATTGGAATAATTGGTAGAAATAAAATAATTCGTAGAATTTGTTGCTCCTGAGAAGCTTAAATTATGATTTTGTGAAACTCCGGTATGATAGGCCACATCGTACCAATTGGTGCCTATTGTCGATCCGTCGGCATTTTGTCCTAAAGCAAAACCGGGTGTAAGTCCTGCATTCGTTCTGGCCTCATTTTTAATGCTGACATAATCTTCGGCATTTAAAAGTTTTGGCAAGTTCGAAGCTTTGTTCCAGCTTACCCAAACATCATAATTGACATTTACTTTTCCTTTTTTTCCTTTTTTAGTCGTAATCACAATAACACCATTTGCTGCGCGTGAACCGTAAATAGCCGCTGCCGAAGCATCTTTTAAAACATCGATAGATTCAATATCATTCGGGTTAATATCTGATAACGGGTTATTGCCAATGGCACCTCCGGCTGTTCCTGTAAATACCGTAACACCATCAACAATTACTAAAGGATAAAGCGAACTTGTGATCGAGTTGATTCCTCTAATTCTGATTACCGGAGTACTGTTTAATGATCCGCTGGGCTGTACAATGTTTAATCCTGAAGCCTGACCGCCTAACAATTGATCGAAACTTTGTGCAGGACGATTGGCAATTTGCTGGGCATCAATTTTTGAAGTAGATCCGGTGAAGGTTTTTTTAGCCGATGTTCCGTATCCTACAACCACAATTTCGTCTAGTTTTTCAACTTGTTCCGTTAGTTTTATGACCACCGGGCTTCCGTCTACTACAATTTCTTTAGAATTATATCCGATGTAATTGATCACTAAAGTATAAGGGAATTTTTGACCGGTTTGAAAATAAAACTTTCCGTCGATATCGGTTTCAACGCCATGTGTAGTTCCTTTGATGTTTACCGAAGCACCAATAATAGGCTGATTGGATATTTGATCTACAATCGTTCCGTTAAGTTTCGATTGAATATTTGGTTCTGTGTTTTGAGCATTTATTCCGATGGAGATAAACAAAATGCTAATCCATAAAATAAGTTTTGTATTTTTTTTCATTCTTGGTTATTGATTTTTTGTAATTAAAAAATGCCGTAAGATTGGATGTCTGGTGCATTCTTATTTAGTGATGAATGTTCTTTAAGCCTTGCCATTTCTGTTGCCGCAGAAATATTTAGGAGCAATTTTGTAGTGGTATTGTGTCATGTTTGTTCGTATTTAGTTATTGTTTTTGGATGATTTCTAGTTATGCGTGATATTCCTTCCTGATGCAAAAAAATGCTGCAAAATGATTGTTTAGTATTCAATAAGAAACCGTTGAGGTTTAAGAAAGTTCGTTTTTAAAATTGCGATTCTTTAAATAGAATTCGATTTTGAACGAATAGGATGTGAGGGAATTAACAACAGAAGCACATATAACAAAAAGTGTTATAAGTATGTTTTTTGGGAAGAATGTAAAATGATATGCTTTCGGTTGTTTTCAAAATGTAGTTCTTTTGGTTTTAAACTCTACTAATTCTATAGACAAAGTTAAATTTAATATAATAAAAACCAAAAGTTTTTTAATTTTTCTTTAACTGAATAGGAGAAAGGAAATTACGAATGGAATTGAAATATGGTTTAATCTATTGATTTTCATTAGTTTGAATTTTGTTCTATTAGAATAAAAAAAACAAAAAAATAAGTATACGTTAAATTTTTATACTTATTTTTCTGTCTTTAAAGGTTTTATGAAATAAAAAATTGCGCTTTTAGTAAATCTAGTTAGAAAAAAGGAATACATCGATTTTGTATTGATTTCCAAATATGCCTGAATATTTTTTCTCGCAGATTTGGCAGATTGAGCAGATTTTATAATTTCTTATTTCATTTTCAATATATAGAAATCTTGATTTTTATATGTATTAAAAGAATATAAAAAGTAAACATGCTTTTTTATACAGATTATTAAAATGCACCTACTACATATTAAATATTTACAAGATTAAAAAAAGAATCTGCTCAATCTGCTCAATCTGCGAGAAAAATTTAAACACCTGTCTATTTGTGTTTTAAATAAGTGAAATGTCTTTTTTGAGTTAAAAATTCTATGTTTACATGTGCTAAAATAATTACTGCCAATTACTTTTTCAAAGCTGCACCACCAGGCATTACCTCCGTTTTTAATTTGAATTTACTGTATTCAACCACGCCGGTTTTATCAGCCCAATCAAAATAATCAGCCGAAAGTTGGTTTACAATTCCCGGATTTTGTTGCGCCACATTTGTGGTTTCGCCACGATCGGTTTCGATGTTATAAAGTTCCCATTCGTACGACGGGTAAGTCGAAACCAATTTCCATTTGCCATCTCTCACGGCCCTGTTTCCGGCTCTTTCCCAAAATAATGGTGCGCCTCTATCGACCTGCGAAACATTATTAAATAAAACAGGCAACAAACTGCTTCCAACCAAAGGGTTTGTCGTCACACCATTATATTGTTTGGGATATTCTATTCCGGCCAATTCATAAAAAGTAGGGGCAAGGTCAATAATATGTCCCGTTCCTTTATCGATTCGGCCTGCTTTTATTTTTGATGGAAACCACGCAATAAACGGAGAACTGAATCCGCCTTCGTGCATGTTATTTTTATATTGCTGTAACGGAGTATTCGACAAATACGCCCAGTTTTGTTCCTGATAATCAAATGATCCTGAGGTTCCAACCGGTCCGGCATTTCGAACCAAACCTCTTCCTAACGGATTATAAGTATTGAAACCGCCTTGTGCACCATTATCTGAAATGAAAATAATCAGCGTATTTTTATCCTTTTTCAATGCTTTTAGTTTCTCCATAACTTTCCCCACATTCTGATCCATATTATCGACCATGGCAGCGTAAACTTCCATTTTGGCTTTCCAGAATTGTTTTTCATCGTAGGTTAGTTTGCTCCATTCCGGCACTTCAGGATCTCTTGGAGAAACCGTTTGATTGGCAGGTAAAATACCGTTTGCTTTTAGTTTTTCAATTCTTTTTTCTCTTAAAACATCCCAGCCTTCATCAAATTTTCCTCTGTATTTGGCAATGTCAACGGGTTTTGCCTGCAACGGCCAATGCGGAGCGGTGAAAGCCAAATACAAAAAGAACGGTTTGTTTTCTTTGTTTTGTTCGTCTAAGAAAGTCACAGCATTATTCCCGATTTCATCTGTAAAATAATACGAATCATCTTTAGGATGTAATTCTTCGTTATTACGAATCAGTTTTACCGGATAAGGCGTTTTTCCGAAAGGCAAAGGTTTGGTATCAAAATAGTTGGATGCTCCTTTCAGGATTCCGTAAAATTTATCAAAACCTCTCTGATTTGGCCATTGCGCCTGATCTTCAGAGCCTACGTGCCATTTTCCGGAAAGCAAAGTGCTGTAACCGCCCGAACGGAAAACTTCGCCTAAAGTCAAAGATTCTTTGTTCAAATAACCCTGATACGCCGGTAATCCTAAATTGATATCAAAAAATCCCATTCCGGCTTTGTGTTGGTATTGCCCCGTAAGCAAAGATCCGCGGGTGGGCGCACAAATCGAATTATTGTAAAATTCGCGTAAGCGTAAACCTTCGCTGGCTAATTTATCAAGATTAGGTGTTTTAATTTCAGAACCATAATTCCCTAAATCAGAATAGCCCATATCGTCGACCATTATTAAAATGATGTTGGGTTTATCTGAAGTTGTTTTGTTTTGTGCATTTAAAGCTACTACAGAGAGTAGAAGGTTTAATGTGATAAATGTTTTTTTCATTATTGTTGATATTTTAATTTTTTGGAAATTGTTGGGTTTTCACTTTGTCAAAGTTTTATTCGTATAGTTTGTCATCCCGAACGAGGGATCACACTAGAAGCTCCGCAAAGAAATGGCGATGATCGTTGTCGAGTTTCTAGTGTGATTTCTCTCTTCGTTCGAAATGACAAATCAGAGTCGAGCTACTTGTGAAGATCCCTCGTTCCTCGCAATGACAATGATTGTCGTTATTTACCAAACAACAAAAACGCAATAATCAGCGTAATAATCACATTGAATAATTGTGCAATTAAAAACGCATACAAAGGTTTTCGGCTATTATTGCTCAGTAAATCTTTAAAGTTCGTTTCTAAACCAATACTCGTAAAAGCCAGAGCAAACCAAATACCTTGAAGATTCTTCAAACTATCTTTTACGCCATCTCTAACTTCAGCAGTAAGCAGGAAAGAGAAGAGTAACGATGCTGCAATAAACCCAATAACAAACTTTGGAAAACGTTCCCAGATAACACTTAAAGTGGGTTTTGATTCTATGGCTTCCGCCGAATTGTTGTGCGTATACGTCCAATAAACGGATATGGCAAAAGCGGCAATTCCTAACAATACATTCTGAGAGAATTTTACAATCGTACTAATCTTCAAAGCAGTTTCCCCAACCAAAGAACCAGAAGCTACAACGGCGCCTGATGTATCGATACTTCCGCCCAACCAGGCTCCGGTAACTTCTTCGGGAAAATTGAAATATTTGGCAATTATAGGCATGAAAATCATCATTGGGATTGCGGTTACCAAAACAATCGAAATAACATAAGATAGTTTTTTCGAATCGCCTTTAATCGCTCCCGAGGTGGCAATTGCAGCAGAAACTCCACAAATAGAAACCGCACTCGAAATCATCATCGTCAGTTCGTCATCGACTTTTAGTTTTTTACACAACCAAAAAGCAAAATACCAAACCGATAAAACGACAACCAAAGCCTGAATTAATCCTAAAGAACCGGCTTTTAGAATGTCTGAAAAGATCACGCTCGTTCCTAATAAAACCAATCCTATTTTCACAAATACTTCTGTAGAAAGTGCGGATCGAAACCATTCCGGAAGTTTGAAGAAATTCCCAATCGCTAAACCAATTGCCAAACTGAAAATTACAGCTTCAAGATTCAATCCTTTTACTTCGGTATTTCCTGCAATAATGAGTGCGATAACGGTTAGAATATAAACCACAGGAAAGCCCAATAAAAAGTATTTTACCGATTTACCGATCAAAAACGCGCCTAAAGTTCCGATAGAAATCAGGTATAAAAATTGAAATCCGAGGATTTTTAGGTTTGCTAAATCGAATACATCCTGGAATAAATCTGATCCGGTGGACCATTTGAAAACGGGAACTTCGGGAAGAAAAATAAAAAGGGAAATCCCGATGATTATAAATCCGAGAATTACGACGGTCCAGTCTTCGTGAATGTTGAATGATTTGGTTGGGGTTGACATTGTATTATTTTGTTATCCTAACAGGTTTTCAAAACCTGTTAGGTATTTATTTTAGAGTTATTAAATAGGAAAGAATTTATATTTTTTTTTGAATAGACTCGAGCTTTAGCTGGAGGTTATTATTTTGTAATTGACATTGGCTTTAGCCGAACTTTTTATTTGGCTATTATTATACTTTGAACCTAAAATACCTAGCAGGTTTTAAAAACCTGTTAGGATATGAGAAGGATTACAAATCGACAAAATATTTTTGTTTACCAAAATCAAATTCATAATGCGTTAGATTTGGCCATAAAGGTTTTACCAAACCTTTTTCCCAATTTTGTAAAGCGAGATGTAATTCTTTTACTTTTGACGGATTTTTTTTAGCAAGATCTGTTGTTTCAGATTTGTCTGTAGCCAAATTATAAAGCCATTCTTCATGGGTTTTTCCACTGATGATTAGTTTCCAATCGCCACTTCTTATGGCTTTTGCATCGCCGGAACGCCAATACAAAGTTTTGTGTGCTTCTTTGTTTTCATTTACAGTACTCACAAGATCAACTCCGTCATAAACACGGTCTTTTGGTAAATCAGAATGAATCGCCGCAGCAATTGTAGCGAAAATATCCAACGTACTTACCGGAGTTTTATAGATCGTATGCGGTTTAATTTTTCCTTTCCACGAAAGTGCAAACGGAACATTTACGCCGCCTTCGAAATGAGAAAACTTTCCGGCTTTTAATGGGGCATTTGTCGTAGCAAAAGTATAATCGGCGCCACCGTTGTCGCTGGCAAAAATGATCAAAGTATTATCTTCCAGACCTTCTTTTTTGACTTTAGCCCTGATTCTTCCCACGGCATCATCTAAGGCGCTGATCATCGCAAAATAAACACGTTTGTTTTCGTCTTTTACATTTGGGAAACGATAGTAGTATTTTTTACGAACCTGAAATGGTGTATGGGGCGCATTAAACGGAACGTACAATAAGAAAGGCTTGTTTTTATTTCGATCAATAAAAGCTTCTGCTTCGTCAGCAAATGTTTCAGTTAAATACGCTTTGTTATGAATGATCGTGGTATCACGACGAATTTGTCCGATGCCAACGCGGCCATTTCCCCAAATCATTTTATCGGTAAAATCTTTATGGTGATGGTTGATAATATCCGGATTATCATCTTCTGTCGTATAAAGCGAAAAGGCCTGATAAAAACCGTAATGATAACCGAAACCGCGATCTAAAGGAAAAAATCCTTTGTTGTGTCCCAAATGCCATTTCCCGATAATTCCCGTGCTGTAACCTTCTCTTTTGGCCAAATCAGCGAACGTAATTTCAGATTGTGGCAACCCTTGTGTCGCAATCGAAGCTTCGTTCGGGTAATTGATTTTATCATTCAGTCTCCAGTTATTGGTATTGATTAAATATTTGAAACCATAATATTCCAGATCGTTTTTTGGATAGCGATCTCCAGGCTGATATTCATGCCCGAAACGTTCCTGATAACGCCCGGTTATAATCCCGGCACGAGATGGCGAACAAATCGAAGCTGAAACATATCCATCCTGAAACGTAACTCCGGAGGCTGCCAGAGAATCTATTTGCGGTGTTGGAGTCGATTTTCCTCCGTATAACGAAATATCATATTTTCCTAAATCATCAGCGAGCAGAATGATGATATTTGGTTTTTTGAAGGAACTGTCTGCGGGAACTTTTTCGGATAGAAATTTTGCTTTTCCTTCGAGTAGTTTTTTATCCGGTTGTATTAAAGTTCCATCGGCGTTGATGGGCCAGAATAAAAATACTGCCAATAGAAAAACTAATACCATTATTGGGAGAATAATCTTTTTTGCTTTTGATAATGCCATGGTTTTTTATTTTTTTATTTTGGATGTTGTTTTTGAACGCATAGAAACTCTTAATTTTTTAGGGGGCAACTTTGTCAAAGTTTGAAACTTTGACAAAGTTTGCACTCAAAGTTATTATGCGCATTTTTTTCATCCCGAACGAGGGATCTCCGCAAGAAACTCCGCAATCAAAATTGACAATCTTTGGCGAGCTACTAACGGAGATCCCTCGTTCCTCGGGATGACAAAATGACGCTTATGATTGCGAAAGAAAGATTAAAATATTTAGTAGATTAAAATAATAATCTGCCCAATCTGCCGAATCTGCGTGAAAAAAAATTATTTCGCAGCCAAAGCCACATCAACATCATTTTTCAAATCGCCTAAGCCATCTTTTTTGAACACAATTTTACCATTTTGATACAAGATCAAAGTAGGGAAGACCTTTACCGTTTTTAAATCGGCAATAACTTGTGGGCTTTCTTCTAACTCAATCTGAACAATTTTAAGTTTCTCTCCGTATTGTGTTCTCAGATTTTCTAAAATTGGTTTTACGGTTCTGCAGGTGGCGCAGTATTTTGAACCAATATCTACTAAAACATAGGTATTGTCGGCAATGATTTTTTTGTATTCCGGCGTGGATAATTTACTCTTTAAATTCGAATAAAAAGGTTTCCCGCCACCAATCCAGGCTGCAATTCCGCCATCAAGAATATACACCTCAGAGAATCCTTTTTTGATTAATTCAGTGGATAAGAGACCGCTTCTGTAAGCTGCAATAGAATAGATAAATACAGGCTGCGACGGATTTAAAGCTGCTACAGATTTCTCGTAATTTTCTGATTTAAGATTGAAATTTAAAGCACCTTCAATATGGTTTAGAGTAAATTCTTCAGGACCTCTGGCATCAATTATCTGTGGATTTTTCTGGTTTTTAATTTTGGCGTAAAAAGCATCTAGTAATACAACACTACTGGCGCCTTTATCTTGTGAAAACCCTACTACTGTAAAAAGGAAAAATACAGCTGCGAAACTACTTTTTAATATATTGTTTTTCATGATTTTGATTTTATGGAGTTACAATATTCCAATACGGATTTGCCGGTTCGAAAGTGCTGGCCAATTCTCTGAATTTAAACGGATCACCTTCAAAACTAACACCATCTGAAGTTAGAATTTCCCTTGCTGTTTCAGGATTAGATAATAAGGCTACAAACTTGGCTTTTGGGATGGTTAGGGTAAATTCGGCTTTATCATTTGGTCGGGTTTGACTTTGGTGCAAAACGCCGTTTTTAAGATAAACCAGAATATTTTTATTGAGTTCCGGGAAAATGAAACGCAATTTCACGTCTTTTCTGGAAGCTTTACTTCCGTCAACAGTAACCGATAAATAATCGAAAATAGCTTCAGGAGTTAGTGTAGACAAAAATCCTGCGGCACGATTTACGGGGATTTTAGGAACAATGACGCCTTCGCGAAGTTCTTTGGCTCCTGATAAATATAAATCTCTCCAAATTCCGGATTCACTTTGATAGGCGATTTGTTCGAAAGCATCGGCTTGTAAATTTTTAGCAGCAACATTCTCCGGATTGGCAAAGATTACATGTTTTAAAACTTCGGCAACCCAACGGTATTCGCCTTTTTGGTAACTTTCGGTTGCTTTTTTCAAAGCGACTTCTTCACCGCCAAACCATTCCACATATTTTTTAGCCGATTCTACTTGTGGTAATTTATCATAATTAGCAGGATTTCCATCCCACCAGCCCAAGTAGAATTGATAAGTTGCTTTGGCATTGTGTTTTACCGTTCCGTAAAAATCACGGTTGTACCATTCTTTGCCTAATTCGGCAGGAAGTTTTATTTCTTCGGCAATCTCATCTTTATTTAGGCCTTTGTTGGCCAAATGAACGGTTTGATCGTGCACATATTTGTATAAATCTCGTTGTTTTTCCAGAAAAGTAATTCCTTTGTCATGTCCGTAAACCGGCCAGGTGTGCGACGGAACGATAAATTCGGTTTTGTCTCCAAACAAATCAATCGCTTCATCCAAATATCCTGCCCAGGCTTTGGCATCTCTGGTTTTGGCTCCACGAGGTGTAAGGACATTATGATAAGTGTGACTGGCAATTTCGGCAGAAAAAAAAATTTTCTGGGCAGGAGCAAAGACCGTTAATTCGGCTGGCGCTTCAGAATTCGGCGTAAGCTGAAAAACTAAATCCAAACCATCAATCGTAATTTTTTGACCTGTTTTTTCGACTTCAAAATTAGGCTGTAAAAGTGAGGAAGAACCTCCGCTTAAAAACGGTTTTCCTAATCCTACATCAACCTGAGCTGTAGCGCTTCTTTCTAAGCTTAAACCAAATTGATATCCGGCTCTTCGGCGCATTACATTTCCTAAAAGTACATTTTCGCTTACCGCTTCTTCATAGAAACCTTTTGGCGTGATAAATTTTACTTTTCCGGATTTGATATCTTCTGCAGCAACCAAACCTTCCAAACCACCATAATGATCACCATGACTATGAGTAACAATTACAGCCAGAATAGGTTTGTTGGCGACGTGTTTTTTGACTAGTTCATAAGCGGCTGATGAAGCTTCACCAATCGTTAGGGCATCAATTACGACATAACCATTTTTGGTTTCGATAAACGAAATATTAGCCACATCAAAAGAACGCACCTGATAAACGCCATCGGTAATTTTAAACAATCCGTTGATGTTGTTGAGTTGTGCCTGACGCCATAAAGCGGGATTGACCGTTGCCGGAGATTTTCCTTTTATAAAAGCAAAATCATTTAAGTTTACAGCAACATTTCCTGTTTTAGAAAGAATCTTCCCGTCGGCAAGAGTGGCGATAAAACCTCTCTTGGCGTCGGTAAAATCGGCAGTATCATCAAAGTTTAACTTCGAATATACTGCCTCATTTGATTTTTGGGTAAAAGTTGACGCCTGTTTTGGCGTTTGTGCGTTTGCAACAATGGTGAAACCGATTAACAGTGTCGTTATTTTATTTTTTTTCATATTTTTATACTTGTACCGGTTCTTCCTGATAAATCGGACTCGAAGCAATAACTGTTTCTGCTTTAGCTCTTAGAGGAACTGCTAAAACTCCTTCTGCCAAAGCACTTCCTTCTTTTTTAGATTTGAATATTGGCCACAAAAATTGCGCGTACCACTCTTCTTGTTTGTATGATTTCATTCCGTAAGATTTTGGATATTTACGCGTAATTAAAGCTGTTCCAAAAATTACATCCCAAAGGAAAAACATGTTCCCGAAGTTGCCTTTAAAATGTCCAACACCATCTCCGCTAGTATCTGCATGATGCGCGTGATGCGTTGCAGGAGTCGAAATCAAGCGTTCCAGAACCCATGCAACTGGATGTAATATTCTGTATTTGTAAAAAGGTTTATCCCATTTGATACTTGAATGTGCTCCAAGAGTGATGAAACTTTTGATCACCAAAACAAACAATGCCGGTAATCCTAAACCTAAATACGTCAAGGTAGCCGTTAGATAAATTTGAGAAAAGAAAACAGTATAAATAAAGTTTTGTCTCGATGCCATTGCCATTCCCATATACGGAGCTGAATGATGCGTTCTGTGAAATCTCCATAAAAACGGAACCTGATGATGCAAACGGTGGTACCAGTATTGCGTTAAATCATCGGCGATTGCGATTAGGAAAAAGCCTCCCCAAAACGGAACCCATGAAAGGGAGTTGGCTAAATTCGGAATCAAATAAGGCAATGCTGTTAAGCTGAAAAAGGCAATTACCGGTGGTAAAAGTAATTTTGGTGCTAAGAAACAAACGATATCTATTTTGCGTTCCTCACCCGTCCATTCGTCATCGTATAAACCGGCTGTAAATTCTATAACTCCCAAAACCAACATGAAAACAGTTAATCCCCAGGTACGAATGTTTTCGAAAGCAGGTTTTGTAAATTCTAAAAAGGAGGGTAAGGTAAGGTGCGATTGTATTATAGCACCATTTGTCAGTTTAAAATAAAGAAATATTGCCACTACCGGTAGTGAATATATTACGAAACTGATACTTAAATCTCTTATTAGTCTTCCTCTTGAATTGTGATCTATTATTGCCATGATATCTTATTTTAAAAAATTACTAATTAATGCTAAACCTCCCGCCAAAATCACTAGCGGAACTAAAAAAACAATCGCTCCCACGATGATTTTTTTTCCTATAATTTCAAAGTCAACTCTTTTCATATTTGTGAAATTTATTTTTTAGTTGTCAAATATGTAATCGCCTTTTTTTATTGGTGTTTGTTTGCACAAACTTTTTTTAGTGGCGATTTCATGATTTCTAATTTTTATGTTTATAACTCTATTGAAAATCAGTGTGTTTTTGATAAATGTAAAAATAAATAAAATAATACTTTAATTCTATGGATTTAATAGAGTTTTATTTATTGATTTTTTCAATATTTGTTATAATATCTATTGATTATTATTTTACTTTTTGAATATTTGGAAGCGTCTCCATCGTTAAATTATCTCTTAGTTTTTCCGAAGGCAAGTACAAACGAATGATCAGAGTTGTTTTTTGAACATTGTTGATTGGCAGCCAGTTTTCTTTTTTCTCAGTTCCCGAAAGATTGATTTTATACGAAGTACTATCCGCTTCATACTTTATATCTTCAAGATTATAGCTGTATTTGTTGATTGGGTTTTTAATTAAAAAACCATTTTGGTCATACGCCGTGATACTCCAATATTTAGCATCCAGTTTTTTCCCGCTAATTACATAATCAGCTTTAGGATCTATCGCATTTCCTTCACTATCTGTATGAGTGCTTAAATAGATAACTTCTTTTTTTGTTAAGGCATAAGGTCCGTAAACTGCCACTTGTGCAATGGTTAGCAAATCGGCCGAGTTGAGGTCTTTGTCTTTATCGACAGTCTGCCAGTTGCCAATGATGCGTTGCGAATCGCTTTTGCCGGATTTAATATTATAAACACCAACGGCGCTACCGAATACGATAGCCAGAATGATCAGTGCTACTGCAAGTCCTATCTTTTTAATTTTTTGATTTAAAGCCATCTTTATTTGATTTTAAGTTGAATGTTTTGTTTTTTTAGGAGCTAATCCCGCTATTCGTTCCAATCTTTTGTGGCGGACCCCGCCACAAAAGGATTTCCACTTCTATCGGGGCTAAGCCAATCTTTGTCAGGTTACTCATTGAGATCCCTCGTTGCTAATAATGACGTTTTTTGGAATTAAAATAAAAAAATCCGTTTAAATCCGCGTCTTTACATAGCAAATCCGTGTCATCTGCGTACCATGACAAAGCTTATCTCCCTAACTTCTCTACCGTAACACCATGCTGAAATTCCGCCAATGTTTTTACCGGATACGCTTTAGAAACTAAATAACGAAACAGAATCAATCCTTTTGTCGTTGGACTATAAATGATTTTCTCTTTCGAAATATTCTTCAATACTTCTGATGTACTTCCTTCAGGCGCCAGATAATATTCGAATTTGGCTTTTACCTTTTCTTCGTTCTCTACAAAGAAATTAGTGGTGTTTTCCTGATAAGCCGAAATAGACCAGTAAGTAGAATCCGGAACAATCCCTGAAATTTTCAATACATCATCTTTCAAATCATAATTGATTGTCGAATACAAAAAGTCAGGATTTGGTAGCGGAATTACCCGGCTGTTTTCATCATTGGGCTGATCTCCAAATTGAGGAGTATTGATAACGCCAAGACTTTTTTCTGCAAACTTTTTTTGCACATAATAAGGAGTTACCCAAATCGTCAGGTAGTAAAAGCTTACTGCAATTGCTACAAGAATCAAGGCGAATAGGCCTTTTTTTAAAATTGGTTTTGTTGCTGCCATAATTTATTTATTATAAGTTATTATCCTGCAATGATTTAAAGCTTTCAGGATTTAAAATCATATGTTATTTAGAACTTCCGGCATCTCCCGATTTAGTGACTTGTTTTACTAAATCCTGAAGCGTTTTACCTTTATCAGCTCCGTTATTATGAATTCGTCTGTTATAAACATCTTGCCAGTCGATAAGCGGATAAACATTATTTTCTTTGGCCTGTTCATCAAACAATTGCTTAAGCTCGGCTAATTTTTCAAGGTATTTTTTAGCCACATTATTGCGCTCGTTGAAGTCTTCGTTTAAGTTGTACAATTCCCAAACATCGTTATCAAAATTGCTTTCGGCAGGTTTTTCATTTTTTCCTAAGGCTTTTTTCACAGCAAAAGAATCCGGTAAATGTGCTGCTCCGGCTTTCCAGCCATCTTTATAGATTGCTCTGTTGCCAAAAATGTAGTAGTACTGAACTTTGTGCAATGATTCTGCTTTAGCATCATTTAAAGAAGCATACAAAGAAGAGCCCTGAATAATATCCTGTTTTACTGATTTGATATATTCAGGAGCTTTAATTCCTGCAATATCCAGTGTAGTAGGCAATAAATCGGTTACATGGCTGTATTGATTTCTGATTCCGCCTTTTTCTTTAATTCCTTTTGGATAAAAAACAATTAACGGATTGTGGGTTCCGCCTTCTGATTGTGCATCTTGTTTCCAGTTTTTAAAAGGAACATTTGTTGCCTGAGCCCATCCCAGAGGATAATTGGTATTAAGACCTTTTGCTGTACCAATTTCGTCGATGTTGGCTAAGTTTTTCTTTAGGTTTTCATCATCAGAACCACCTTGAGAGAATAAACTTTGATTGATTGTTCCTTCTGTGGTTCCTTCTTTACTCGCTCCGTTATCACCAATTGCAACAAAAATTACGGTATTGTCTAACTGATTGCTTTCTTTTAGATAATTGACCACTCTTCCAATTTCATAATCCGTATAAGTAAGGAATCCGGCATACACTTCCATAAAACGGGCGTATACTTTCTTTTGGTCCGGAGTTAATTTTTTCCAGTCTGTAATTAAAGGGTTACGTTCCGGTAATACAGCGTTTGCAGGAATCACGCCCAATTTCTTTTGGTTGGCAATTACTTCTTCACGATATGCATCCCATCCTTTGTCAAATTTTCCTTTATAAGAATCACTCCATTTTGTAGCAACCTGATGAGGTGCATGTGCTGCTCCCGGTGCATAGTATAAAAAGAATGGTTTTCCCGGTGCCGCTTTTTGTTGTTTCTGAATGAAGCTTATTGCTTTATCTGTAATCAATTCGTTTAAATGTCTTCCGTCTGGTTTTATATGAACCTGATCTTCTACTAAATCAGGATTATATTGATCTGTTTGAGAACCCAGGAATCCGTAAAAATGATCGAATCCTTTTCCGGTTGGCCATCTGTCAAATGGTCCGGCATCTGTTGCATCTTCATCTGGCGTTACACCATATTTTCCAACGGCAAAAGTGTTGTATCCGTTCTCGCGTAAAATCTCGGCAATTGTTCCTTTATCTGATGGAATTCTACCATCCCAACCCGGAAATCCTGCTGATAAAATGGTATGAGAGAAACCGCTAACGTGAACTCTTCCTGAATTTCTTCCGGTTAATAGTGCTGCACGGGTAGGAGCACAAATGGCTGTTGTATGAAAGTTGGTATATCGTAGACCATTATTGGCCAAATTATCAAAAGTTGGGGTTTGTATTAAACCTCCAAATGCACTTGAAGCTCCAAAACCTACATCATCCAGTAAGATCCAAACAACATTTGGCGAGCCTGCAGGAGCTTTTACGGGATCTGGCCAATATTCTTTAGAATCGGCTAGTGTTTTACCAATAACACCTTTGAAATCTGCATTTTGTTTTTCCTGAGCAAAACCTAATTGTGCAAGAAGCAATGCAGTAATCAAAAGCCCTTTTTGTGAACCTTTGATTGTACTATTAAATTTTAATTTTTTCATTAGATTAAATTTTTAATTATTTAATGCGTAATCACTGTTTAACTATTTTATTTTATTCCAATCTTCCACACCTACTTTTACAGACCATTGTTGATGTAATTCAATCAGGTTTTGAAGTATTTTTGGTTCTGATTTTGCTACATTTTTTGTCTCTGTCCGGTCTGCAGCAAGATTGTACAATTCCCAGGGCTGATTGTTTTCGGCTACTGCTTTCCAATCCCCTTTTCTTATTGCTTTGCTGCCTTCATGTTCCCAAAACAAGGCTTCATGCGTATCAGATGGTTGTCCTTCAAATTCTTTTTTTAGGCCAATACCTTCTAAGGGTGTGAGACTTTTTCCCTGAAAAGTAGCCGGATATTCAAAACTGGCATACTGTAAAAGAGTTGGAAAAATATCCATCACATGACTTACTCTGTTGCTTATGGTACCTGCCTTAATATGCTTTGGATAATAAGCAATAAAAGGAGAAGCAATACCGCCTTCGTGGGTATTCTTTTTGAATAATTGGAAAGGCGTGTTGCTCACATTTCCCCACGGGCTTTCGTAACTGTCAATTGATGTAACTGAACCTGGAGTTCCGTTTTTTTGTGTAACATAAGTCCAGTTTTTTACCTCATCGGCACTTCCTCCATTATCTGAAAGAAAAAGAATCAGCGTATTATCTTCTTCTCCCAACGATTTTACTTTCTGCAGGATTTCTCCAATTCCGGCATCCATTCGGTCGATCATGGCCGCGTAAATTGCCATTCGGGTATCCCATTTGTCTTTTTCTTCGGCACTTAGTTTTTCCCAATCCGGCACTTTTTCAAAACGATTCGATAAGTCCCAGTTTTTATCAATGATTCCTGTTTCTTTTAATTTCTTAAAACGGCGTGCTCTCAATTTATCCCAGCCTTCGAGGTATTTGCCTTTGTATTTTGCAATATCTTCCGGTAAAGCCTGAATAGGCCAATGCGGGGCATTATACGCCAAATAAAGAAAAAAAGGCTGTTGCTGATTTCGCTGTTTTTCTAAAGAACTAATAGCGAAATTGGTAATTTCCTGAGTCAGATAAGTAGAGGTATCCGTGCGAATAATTTCTTTATCTCCTTTCATAAATGTGACTTTTCTTCCGTCGTTATATAAAGGTTGCGAGTTAAAATAACTGCTTCCATTGTTTTGTAAAGTAAAAGAATCATCAAACCCTCTATTCACCGCCAAGGCTGATGGTACTAAACCAACGTGCCATTTTCCTGAAACTATAGTACTGTATCCTGCCTGTTTGAGTGCTTGCCCAATTGTGATACAATGCTCGTTCAAATATCCCTGATAAGCCGGAAATCCTTTGTCCTGAACCATGTCCCCAACGCCTGCCTGATGCGGATATAAACCTGTGAGCAACGAAGCCCGGGAAGGGCAACAACGTCCTGCATTGTAAAACTGCTTTATAATAAGCCCGTTTTTAGCGAGTTTATTCAGGTTTGGAGTTTTAATTTCTGAGCCAAAAGTACCAATATCTGAGAAGCCTAAATCATCTGCCAAAATGACGATGATGTTAGGTTGCTTTTCTTGTGCAAATAGTGGGGATTGTGCAACAACCAATAGGGCGAGGATGAACATTTTTTTAATCATTTTATTTACTGGTATGTAAGGCTTTTATTAATATCCAGGATTTTGTGGCAAACCAACCGGATCGATACTTCTTTCGCTTTGCGGAATCGGATATAGATTATTTCTTTCTGAAACAGAGTTTTTTGCCGTTACTTTTTTCACTTCGGTAACCAAAGTTCCCCAACGAACCAGGTCAAACCAGCGTTGTCCTTCCTGTACAAATTCTTTTTTGCGTTCTTCCTGAATAGCAGCTCTAAAAGTAGTTTGTGTTAATCCTGATAAATCTACAGATGCATCGGGTGTTGTAATTGGTTTTCCAAAAGCTCTTCTTCTTACCTGATTGATCAGTTCGTAAGCTTCTGGCGTTGGTGTTCCCTGCTCATTTATCGCTTCCGCTAAAGACAATAAGATATCTGCATAACGAATAATCGGGAAGTTAATGGCTACATTACCAGGAGTAGCCAAATTGGTAAAATCGATGTATTTTTTAAAGATGGGTTTTGGAAAAGTATAAGTGTTTGCAGTTCCCGGAATTGGTAATGTCTTTGCATAACTTACATCTCTTCGGGTATCACCAGCTGCATAAATATCATAAAACAAAGCGACATCTGATATGATATCTGCCGGTTCAGTAGCAGTAAATCCTATAAATGATGTAGATTGAAAAGTACTTCCGCTTGATGCGTTTCCTGCCTGATTAGGCTCAAACTGAACAGAGAAAATATGTTCTTTTCCGTTCTTTTTTGTTTTAGTAAAAATATCCTGAAAACTTTCAAAAAGGGCATATCCATAACCCCCATTAATTACTTCTCTGGCTTTTAAAATGGCATTTGGATAATCTTTTCTAGTCAGGTATACTTTGGCTAAAATTGCTTTTGCAGCTCCTGATGTTGCACGCCCTGCATCACTTGTAGGATAAGTGGCTGGTAAAGCTTCGGCAGCATTTAAATCTGAAATAATTTGAGTGTAAACAGCATCTACGGTTTCTCTTCTTGATTTTAAGCTTTCTAATTGTATAGATGTTGGCTCATGCAAAACAATTGGAACTCCACCCCAAAGACGAACTGCCTGAAAATAAAGCAAGCCTCTAATGAATTTTGCTTCATTAATTAATCGTGTTTTAACCGTTTCGTTTCCTGTTACTTTAGGGATATTATCGATAGAAACATTGGCTCTGTTGATTCCGTTATAAATTTGACGCCAAGCAACCTGAACACGATCAGAAGTTGCATCATGGGTTAAACTGCTCAAAGCTCTTACCTGAGGATTTGTTGCCGAAACACCTGCTGCAGCATAGTCAGAAGCCATATCTGTTAAGAAATAGAGGTTTCTGCCAAATAAACTTTGTTCTCCCGGATCAAGACTTAAAGAAGCATAGACAGCAGTTACACTTGCAACAGCATCATCCTGTGTTTTAAAATATTTATCTTCGGTAACAAAAGAGGTAGGTGTTACCTCTAAATCTGTGCACGATGCAAATAAACCGGCACTAAATAATATTGTTATTATAATCTTTTTCATTGTATATATATTTTACTTAGAAAGTTATGTTCAGACCCGAAATGAATGTTTTAGAGTTTGGATAAGAACCAAAATCAATTCCGGGATATAAATTGTTTTGTTCGTATGAACTTACCTCTGGATCGTAACCAGTATATTTTGTCCATGTAATTAAATTTTCAGCAGATACATAGAATTTAATGCTCTTGGCTCCTAATTTTTGAGAAGCGCTCTTAGGCAATGTGTATCCTAAAGTGATTAATTTTAATCTTAAAAAAGAAGCATCTTCTACATAACGTTCAGAAACGATTCCAAGAGGAGAACTTGTCGCTCTAGGTATTTCATTGCTTGGGTTAGTTGGTGTCCAGCGATCTTCCAGCGTAACATTAGCATTTGTTCCAAGAGTAGAAATTTCTAATTGCTGATTTAAAGCATTAAATATCTTTCCGCCATACGATCCCTGAAAAGAGAAATTAAGATCAAAATCACGATAAGACACGGTGTTGCTGAAACTTCCAACAAATTTTGGCTGAGAACTTCCCAGATTACCTTTGTCAAGTGCACTAATTACACCATCACCGTTAGTGTCGACATATCTTCTGTCTCCCACTTTTGTATTGGCCAAACTGTTAATTTTTGGCTGGGTATTTACTTCTTCCTGAGTCTGGAAAATTCCGTTGGTTCTATACCCCCAGAAAGTTCCAAGAGGCAATCCTACTTTTACCGTTACAGGTTGCTGTTGCAATAAAGATCCGTTTGGTACCACAGGAAAGAACTGGTCAACTCCATTTCCTATCGAAACTACTTTGTTTCTGTTGGCAGAGAACACTACATTGGAGTTCCATGAGAAATTTTCTGTTTTTACATTTTCTGTTGTTAAACCAATTTCAATACCTTTATTTTCAACTCCACCAATATTCTGAAGAACCGTAGCATAACCTGAAGTAAGCGGAATAGGTACATTGATTAGTAAGTCGTTTGTTTTCTTGTAATACACATCAAAAACAAAATTAATTTTTCGGTCTAATAGTGATAAATCTAAACCAACATTATATTGATTTGTTTTTTCCCATTTCAAATCCGGATTTGCCAGTCGGGTAGGGGCTAAACCTGTTTGTAATGTTCCTCCAAAAGCATAATTTACAGAGCCCATTTGAGCTAAAGAAAGGTAATTTCCAATTTCCTGGTTTCCTGTTGTTCCCGCTGTAATTCTAAGTTTGGCTTCAGTAACACCTTTAATATTTTTAGCAAAATCTTCGTCGGTAATATTCCATGAAAACCCTGCTGAAGGAAAATAACCCCAAAGAGATTCTGATCCAAATCGTGATGAACCATCGGCACGTGCAGATAAAGTAAAGTTGTATTTTCCTTTGTATGAATAGTTTATTCTGGTTAACCATGATTTCAAGACACTTTCAAATGCGTCGCTATACGGTTTTACCGGAACACCATCTTGCAGGGCGTTATAAGTATTTGCATCGTTTACAAACGTATTGGCTCCGGCATTTACCACTTCACCCTGTGTGTATTGAAGCGTATATCCTCCTAAAGCGGAGAATTTATGGTTTTGGCCAAAAGTAGTATTGTAATTCAACGTGTTTTCATTCAATACAGAACTTACCAAACGATCTCCAACAGAGGCTAATCCTTTTGTTCCTGCTCCGGCAGTAGTGGTAGATGGAGCATAATAATTTTGTTTTGTATCGATAACATCACCGCTCACCGCTACTTTTGCTACCAGTTTTTTAGTAATTTTATATTCACCAAATAAGCTGGTTAATATTCTGTTTATTTTAGTTTCGTTGGTTGTACTTACCAAATCATTAATAGGATTGGCTATAATACCGTTAACAGCAGTTGCATAAGGATTATTGGTTAAATTATAACTCCCGTCAGCATTTTTAATAGGTACTACCGGAGGTTGATACAGAGCCACAACTAGTGGGTTTGGAGATCTTCCGGCAGTAGCACCGCCATTAGTACCCACACCATTAGAAATCGAATTACTGTAGTTGGCATTCACTCCAAATTTAAACTTCTCAGAGTAATTTCTTTCGTAATTAACACGCAGCGAAATCCTTTTAAAATCTGATGCAATTACAACTCCGTCCTGTTGAAAATATCCTGCTGAAATAGCATATCGTGAGCGTTCATCTCCACCTGAAAATGATAATTGATGATTTTGTACAGGAGCCGCAGTTCTAAAAAGAGCATCCTGCCAGTCATAACTTCCTGATGTTTTAAAAGCTTCTATCTGAGTCGCAGAAAAAGACGGAGCCTGACCAATACTAGCCTGAACATCATTGCGCAAGCTTGCCCATTGGCTGGCATTCATTAAGTGTAATTTTTTCGAAACATTCTGGAATCCAAAATAACCCTGGTACGAAATGTTATCCTGTCCTTTTGTTCCTTTTTTGGTGGTAATGATAACAACACCATTTGCACCACGTGATCCGTAAATGGCAGTTGCCGAAGCATCTTTTAATACCTCAATAGATTCAATATCCGCGGGGTTTATAGTCGAGAGAACATTGACTGTTGCACCGGCATTGGTAACTCCTGCTGTACTATTATTGTTATCATTATAAATCAATATTCCGTCTACAACATAAAGAGGTTCATTACCTGCCGTGATCGAGTTTCCTCCTCTAATACGCACGCTTGATGAAGCTCCCGGACGGCCCGAACTTTGTGTAACTACCACTCCCGGAATTGCCCCTCTTAAGAGGTTATCAGCAGATGAGGTTACTTGAGATAAATTTGCTTTAGCAACAGAGGCTACAGAACCTGTAATGTCTTTTCTCTTTTGAGAGCCGTATCCAACAACAACCAATTCCTCTAATTCCTGGCGTTCTTCTTTAAGATTAATTGTAATTGGATTTTTATCTACGATTATTTCAGCTTTTTTATATCCAATATAGCTTACAATTAAAGTATAAGGGAATTTTTGACCGGTTTGAAAATAAAATTTTCCTTCAGCATCGGTCTGAACACCGTGTGTTGTTCCTTTTATAATAACAGAAGCCCCAATAATAGGCTGATTGGTAAGGTCATCTACTACAGTTCCATCGAGCTTAGACTGTATAAGCGGTGTTGTATTTTGGGCATTAATTCCTGCCGTGACAAGCAGGAGAAATAGTAATGAGTTTATTTTTAAAAAATTTTTCATTTCTTTGTACTGGTTTTAAGTAATTAACAAGAGGCCTTGAAAGTTGATTTTTCAACTCTCTAATGGTATTCTTGATTTAGTGATAAATGTTCTTTAAGCCTTGCCATTTCTGTTGCCGCAGAAATGGCTTTTTTTATTTACAACAACAACTTTGCATTTTTTTCATCTTTGTTTTTTTAGTTATTAGTTATTTTCTTTTAGTTTATAGGTACAGTTTCAATAATCCTTTTGATACAAATTAAGGTATCAAACAGATTTGTGTAATTTTGGTAAGTAATCTAGTGGTGTATTTTAAATTTCGTCTTTTAAATCGATTCGATGAAAAAGAGATCTCGAACGTGAACAAAAAAAAAGCTAAGAATTAGCAACAGAAGCACATATAACAGACTGCGTTATAAGTATATTTTTTAGGAAGAATGTAATACGCTATGCTTTCAGTTGTTTTCAAAATATAATTCTTTATGGTTTCAAATATTTTTATACTCTACTAATCCTATAGACAAAGTTAATTTTAATATAATAAAATCCAAAAATTTGTTCATTTTTTTTCACTTCGGTAGCAAAATATGCAATTTTATAAGTGATGTTAGTGGTTTAATGTGTTGAAAATAAAAGCATTGAGTTTTTTGATGATCTAAAACAAATGTTAAAAAAGTATCCACTATCAGATTAAAAATGTAGTATTTTATACTTGATTTTCTAGTTTTTGAAAGGCCGACCCAATTAAAAAACGCTTCAAAAAAGTCTACTATTGACTAATTTAGAACCAGATACGTAATTTTCGGATTAAATATTGCTTTCTGAAGATGTAATTTTGTAAGAAAAAAATAGTAATTAACTAGGTAGAAAGATAATAGTAAAGAAATTTTATTACCTGCTTTTACAGCTTTTGCAGTCTTTTTTTATCGGATTTGCATGGATGTATATTTGCTATTGGGAAATTTCAGGAGAAAAATAGCGAAATAAAATTTATTAAACACAACAACAAGCTATTTGTTGTTTTTTCTGGAAGTATATCAAGAATTAAGCTTAAATTTATATTATTTTAAAGTTTTAGATTACTAATGATTTAAACTAAGTAAAAATACTTATATTTGTAATAAGTATTTTTTGTTTATATACCAAATAGCCACCATGATTCAAGTCGAAGAAGCCTTATCAATTATTGCAGAGAATAGCACTAATATGCCAGTTCAGAAAATTCAGGTGAGTAAATCACTAGGATATATTTTGGCAGAAACAGTTTATTCTCCAATTGCAATGCCGCCATTTCGTCAATCGGCAATGGATGGTTATGCATTTATTCATAGCGAAAAACATCAATATGATGTGGTAGGTATTTCACAAGCCGGAGATCATTCAAAAATAAAACTGAAAGAAAATGAAGCGGTGAGGATTTTTACAGGCGCCCATGTACCTGATAATGCTGATACTGTAATTATGCAGGAGCACGTAATGGCTACTGAAAGTTCCATTTTAATTACCAGAATGCCTGAACGTTATACAAATGTTCGCAATAAAGGAGAGCAAATTGGCGAAGAAGAAGTTGTTTTTAAGGCGAATACTTTAATTACACCTGCGGCTATTGGTTTTTTAGCCTGTTTAGGAATTACTGAAGTTGAGGTATATAAAAAGCCCAAAGTGGCGATTTTAGTAACGGGAAACGAATTAGTAAAACCTGGTAAGAAATTATCAAAAGGAAAAATTTACGAAAGTAATTCGGTAATGTTGCAGGCTGCGCTTCAGACAATTGGCGTGAATAAAACCAAAGTTTATAAAGTAAAAGACAATCTCAAAGCCACTAAAAAGGCATTAAAAGAAATTTTAAAGAAATATGATATCGTTTTAATTTCTGGAGGAATCTCTGTTGGCGATTACGATTTTGTAAAAGAAGCTTTATTAGAGAACGATGTACAGGAACTTTTTTATAAAATCAACCAGAAACCCGGAAAACCAATGTTTTTTGGATCTAAAAATGATACTTTAGTTTTTGCTTTACCTGGAAACCCGGCTTCATCATTAACTAATTTTTATATTTATGTTTGTCCGGCAATCAAAAACAGAATGGGATTTTCAGATATTCATTTAAAGAAAATGCTTCGAAAATTGAATGATAATCTTACCAATACAACGGGAAAAACATTATTTTTAAAAGCTTTGTATGATCAAACCCATGTTACCGTTTTAGACGGTCAGAGTTCAGCAATGCTAAATACTTTTGCAATTGCCAATAGTTTATTAGTGGTTCCAAATGATGTGGAAAGCTTAAAAAAAGGACAACTGGTGACTATTTTACCAATAGATTAGATTTTAAAGGATAGAATAAAAAGGATAAAATAAAGATTAGAGAGAATAGAAAAATGAGTAAGAGTTTGAAATGCATTATGTATATTTAAACATACAGCATAAAGGTGAAACAAAGAAAAATTGAAACAAAAAGATAAAAACCTGAAACAAAAATTATGAGTCTTCTTAGTTCCGAAAATATGCTATTATTCAGCTTCGCCTTAATTGTTATTGCTTTTTTGTATTCTAGTGTAGGACATGGCGGCGCATCGGGTTATTTGGCTTTGATGACCATTTTTGCTTTCCCGGTGGCAATTATGAAACCTTCGGCTTTGCTGTTGAATTTATTTGTGTCCAGTATTTCGTTTTTCTTTTATTACAGGATGAATTATTTCAAGCCCAAACTTTTTTATCCTTTTGCAATTGCTTCAGTTCCGGCTGCATTTATTGGAGGTTTTGTGACTTTGGATAGTACAATTTATAAAATTATTCTAGGTATTGTATTGGTTTTTGCAGCACTTAGATTGTTTGGGGTATTTAATTTTAAAGAAAAAGAAGCAGTTGAGATTAAATTGCCCTTTGCATTGGCAATAGGATTTATAATAGGTTTATTGTCTGGAATGTTAGGAATTGGTGGCGGAATTATCCTGAGTCCGATCCTTTTATTCTTGGGCTGGGCAACGGTAAAAGAGTCTGCAGCAATATCAAGTTTATTCATTTTTGTGAATTCATTTGCAGGTATGTTAGGTTTCTTTTTAGGAGGAAAAACAATCCCGATGGAGAGTTTTTATTTGGTTCCTATTGCAGTTATTGGAGGAGTTTTAGGCGGATTTTACGGAAGTGGCTATTTCTCTAATAAAACATTAAAATTTGTGTTAGGAACTGTGATATTAATGGCAAGTATAAAATTGATCTTTCCCTAAAATGAGTTTAAATTTTAAACACATCAAAACATAGATTTTATAGTTCGCGGAAAGATCATAATGATAACACGTTATCACATAATTATTTGTATTCATGCAAAGTGAAACGACTTTTAAGCAGTCTGAAAAGCTATGACTCTATGTGTTAAAAAGCTATAATTATAAATGATTAAATATGGAAGCTTTAACAGTATTTATTCTTTGTGGAGGAAAAAGCTCCCGAATGCAGTCAGAGAAAGGATTGGTTCTGTTTCAGAATAAACCATTTATTGAACATATTATTAAAGCAGTTTTACCCATTACATTGACTATAAAATTAATAACAAATAATAAGGAATACGATTATTTACCGTACCAAAAAATACCCGACATAATTACTGATAAAGGGCCTTTGGGAGGGATTTATACGGCTTTAACAAATTCTGAAACAGAATTCAATTTGATTCTGAGTTGTGATATTCCGTTAATTTCGACTGAATTATTATCAGAATTAATTTCGAAACACAATCAGGAAGCTGAAATTACCGTTTTTGCTTCTGAAAGCAGAATGCATCCCTTAATTGGAATTTATTCTAAAAAAGTATTACCCGTTATCAAAAGCGCAATTGATAATGACGATTTAAAAATGATGAATTTAATAGCGAAAATTCCGCATCAAATCATCACGATAGAAGAAAGTGAAAATTTTCATCTGACCAATATTAATTCCGTTGACGAATTAAACGACCTGAATATCAATTTAAGTTAAAAGCTATGCGAAATTTAAAAATACCAAAATTAACTGTTGTAGGCGCAGGTCCTGGCGATGCTGAATTAATTACATTAAAAGCAATAAAAGCTTTAGAGAATGCTGATGTTGTTTTATACGATGCGCTTGTCAATGAAGAGTTATTGCAATATGCGACAAAGGCAGAAATTGTTTTTGTGGGTAAAAGATTAGGTTGCCACGCTTACACGCAGGATCAGATTAACGAATTGATTGTTTCGATGGCAAATCGTTATGGTCATGTAGTACGCTTAAAAGGTGGTGATCCGTTTATTTTTGGCAGAGGAAGTGAAGAAATTGAATATGCAGAACAATTTGGGTTAGAAAGCAATATTGTTCCGGGAATTTCGTCTGCTTTAGGAGTTCCGGCTTCGGTTGGAATAAGTCTGACACAGCGACAAATTGCCGAAAGTTTTTGGGTAATTACAGGAACAACTTCTAATCATGAATTGTCTAAAGATGTTCATTTAGCTTCAAAATCGAATGCGACGGTGGTTATTTTGATGGGAATGCATAAATTAGAGGAAATCATTGCGATCTATCAGCAAAATAGACAAGATGATTTGCCCATAGCCATTATTCAGAACGGTACTAAAAATAGCGAACAAAAAGTAGTAGGAACGATAAGTTCAATTAGTAAATTAGTAGCTGAAAATAAAATTTCGTCACCGGCAATTATTGTCATTGGTGAGGTAGTAAAAAACACTTCAAGTCTGACTTCTTATTTTCAGGAACATTTTGAAGATGAATTTATTTTTCAGAATTTAAATTTAAAATAATGATTGAGATTAAATATTTTGGTGCTGTAGCTGAAAAAACGAAATGTAGTTTCGAAAAGATAGCTTCTTCTGAATTATCACTGCAGGATTTATTGCAGAATTTAGAGGAGAAATATCGATTTGAATCTATATCTTTTAGCGTGGCAGTAAACCAAAAAATTCTACCAAAAGAAGCAGATTACAAGTTGCAAACAAGTGATATCGTGGCCTTATTACCGCCTTTTGCAGGAGGATAAATTGAGTTTGTATGAATACAACAGCACGTTATAACAGGCAAATAATACTTCCTGAAATAGGAGAGGACGGTCAGGATAAATTATCTAAAGCTAAAGTTCTGGTTATTGGAGCAGGAGGTTTGGGCGCATCTATATTGCCATATTTAGCTGCGGCCGGCGTTGGCGAAATAGGAATTGTTGATGATGATGTTATCGAAATTTCGAATTTGCATCGTCAGGTGATTTATAAAAGTTCGGCTGTTGGAAAATATAAAGCAGAGGAAGCGAAATTGATGATTACCCAATTGAATCCGCTTGTAAAAGTGACTGCGATTACGGAGAAATTATCTGGAAAAAATGCTATTTCCTTATTTGAAAATTATGACATTATTGTTGATGCAACGGATAATATTGCAATTAAATATCTCATAAACGATGCGTGTTTGATAACTAATAAACCTATGGTTTACGGATCTATTTTTAGATTTCAAGGCCAGGTTTCGGTTTTTAATTATCAAAACGGACCCACTTACAGATGTTTATATCCGGATGAAAATACACAATCAGCCAGTTGTGAAGATGCCGGAGTAATCGGAATTACAGTTGGGATTATCGGAATGCTTCAGGCAAACGAAGTCATCAAAATGATTTTGGAAACTGGAGAAGTTTTGAGTGGTAAAATAGTAGTGTATAATATTTTGAATAATGAACAGCAAAAATATGACTTTGATAAAAGGGATGTTCAATTGATGAACAAAGAGATTTTTGATAAAAAATATAAAGAAGAAAATCAAATTGAAGAGGTAAATTTTCACTCGCTTTTGGATCAAATCAATAATGATGAGGTTTTATTTCTAGACGTTAGAAATAGTGATGAATTACCAAAAATCAATTTGAAGAATCAAATCCAGATTCCTTTAATGAATTTTGAAAATCAAATTGAAAAACTGGACAAAAACCAAACAATTTACATTTTCTGTCAATCCGGAATCAGAAGTAAAATTGCAGCAGAATTGCTGGAGAGACATCAATTTAAAAATATAAAAAGTATTGCTGGTGGTGCTTTGGCAATGAAGCAATTGTTGAAAGAGATAAAAATATAGCCACAGATTAAAGGATTCAAATGATTATTGAAAATAGTCTAAGAAATTCGTGGTAAAACGAAAAATCATTTAAATCCTTTAATCTGTGGAAAAAAAATAAAAAATGAGTAAAAATGTATTTGTAGAAGGGCCAATTGCTCCTGAATTTATAGCCGAGTCGATTGCTAAACATCAATCGAAACATACGATTGGGGCACATAATATTTTTTTAGGACAAGTTCGTGCCGATGTTATTCATGATAATACGGTTGTAGCAATCGATTATACTGCTTATACTGATATGGCAAATGAAGCATTGTATACAATTCGCGAAAAAGCATTTGCTAAATTCGACTTGACCTGTATGCACATTTACCATAGTTTAGGAGTGGTAAAAGCAGGTGAAATTTGCTTATTTGTATTTGTTTCGGCAACGCGACGCAAACAAGTTTATGAAGCAACAGAAGCTATTGTAAACTGGATAAAAACCGATGTGCCAATCTTTGGTAAAGAAATGTTTGAAAACGATACATTCACCTGGAAACAAAATACTAATGGTTGATATTACGCATAAAATAAACACCTTAAGAGCTGCAACAGCAACAGCAATTGTCAAAGTAAGTAAACAAGAAACAATTGATGCTGTGGTGAATAATCTGGTGCCAAAAGGGAATGTGTTCGAAATGGCGAAAACAGCAGGGTTATTCGCAGTAAAAAATACGCATTTATCGATTCCGGATTGTCATCCTATTCCAATTGAGTTTACTTCGGTTGACTATAAAATTGAGGATCTAACGATCGAAATTATCTTTAATGTAAAAACAGTTTACAAAACAGGCGTCGAGGTTGAAGCCATGCACGGAGCATCGATAGTGGCGTTGACGATGTATGATATGCTAAAACCGATTGATAAAGAAATCGAAATTTCGACTATTAAATTAATTAATAAAGAGGGTGGAAAATCATCTTTCAAAAATAAATTTTCGAATGTAATCAAAGCAGCAGTTTTTGTTTGTTCTGATTCTATTTTTGCAGGTGATAAGGAAGATCGTTCCGGAAAAATCATCGTAGAAAAATTGAATGCCTGCGGAGTTGAAACGGCGCATTATGAAATTATTCCTGACGAATTAGATATTATTCAGGAAAAAACTAAGGCTTTTGCCAAAGAACATCAGTTGGTTATTTTTACGGGAGGAACAGGATTATCACCAAGAGATGTTACGCCCGAAGCTTTATCGCCATTACTGGAAAGCAGAATTCCGGGAATTGAAGAAGCGATTCGCAATTATGGCCAGCAAAGAATGCCGTATGCGATGTTGTCCAGAACAGTTGCAGGAACATTAGGAAAAAGTTTGATTTTGGCTTTGCCGGGATCAACAAACGGAGCCAGAGAATCTATGGATGCTGTTTTTCCTCATGTATTGCATGTTTTTCATATTTTAAAAGGAAAAAATCATGATACCCTCTAAAACCATTTTAACGGATGATTTTGGGCGAAAACACAATTATTTGCGTATTTCGCTGTTAGAGAAATGCAATTTGCGTTGTACGTATTGCATGCCTGCTGAAGGAATCGCATTATCTTCAAAAGCCAGTTTAATGACGGCCGATGAGATTTTTTCGATCGCCCGGACTTTCGTAGAAAATGGTGTTGATAAAATTAGATTAACAGGAGGAGAACCGCTTTTGCGAAAAGATTTTTCTGAGATTGTTTTAAAATTAGCCACGCTTGGAGTTGCTCTTTCGATTACTACAAATGGTATTTTGATTGATCGCCATATTGATGTTTTAAAGCAAAACAAAATCAATAAAATCAATTTGAGTCTTGATACGCTGGTTTCTTCCAAATTTCATTCTGTAACGCTTAGAAATCAGTTTGAGAAAGTAGTTGATAATTTGCATTTGCTTTTGAATAATGATTTTAAGGTAAAAGTAAATGTAGTTTTGATGAAAGGTTTTAATGAAAATGAAATTATAGATTTTGTCAAATTAACGCAGCATTTACCTTTATCAGTTCGTTTTATCGAATTTATGCCTTTTGCAGGAAACGAGTGGGACAGAAGTAAAATGATTTCTCAAAACGAAATTTTATCAGAACTGGAGAAAACTTTCTCTTCTGAAGAAATTCAGAAACTCGAAGACGAAAAAAACTTCACGGCGAGAACTTATAGAATAAAAGATTTTCAGGGCGATTTTGGAATCATAAGTTCTATTACAAATCCGTTTTGTGATGGCTGCAACAGAATTCGTCTTACGGCAAACGGAAAAATCAAGAATTGCCTTTTCTCTAATTCCGAAACCGATTTACTTACCGCTTTAAGGAATGGAGAATCGATTACTAATTTGATTTCTGAATCTATAAAAAGTAAAAAGAAAGTCAGAGCAGGAATGGTTACGCTCGAAGAAATAGACGATCCTAAACTTCACTTTGATAATCGTAGTATGATTGCGATTGGGGGATAGCTCTTTTGGAGTTTACGCAATATTGTCATTTCGAGGTACGAGAAATCTTCGCAAGTAACTCCGCAACGAAAACCCAATCTTTGTCGAGCTTCTTGTGGAGATTTCTCGTTCCTCGAAATGACAAACTATAGGAATGAGTTTTTGTCAAATAAAAAAAGTCTAACTTTTTCAAGTCAAACCTTCTTTCTAAATTATTTCTTCTTTTTAGCTTTGTCTTTTTTCTTAGATTTCGCTTTCTTTTTGGCTATTTTTTTAGCTTTTGCTTTTTCCTTAGCTTTTTTCGCTTTTTCTTTTTTCTTGGCAGCAGCTTTTTGTTTTGCTTTTTTAGCTTTTTCCTTCTTTTTGTCTTTTTTAGCCTGATCTTTTTTCTTAGCTAATTTCTTTTTCTCTTTTTCCTTGTCTTTGTCTTTCACTTTTTTCTTCTTTTTATCTGTTGATTTATCTTTTTTACTTTCTCCTTTTGTTGCAACTGCGTCATCAGTTTTATTTTCTGACGGCTGTTTTTTTGCTGGTTCTTTGATCGTTACTTTTGGAGTTGTTATTTCTTCTGTTTTTTCGATAGCTGCCGGAGTAATTTTTCTTGCCGGAGCTCTTCGAACTGCAGGTTTTGGAGAAGTTGTTGCAGCTGTTTTTGTTGTCGCTTTTGGCGTTGTAGATGCTGGCGTAACAGGTTTTGCAGCCGTTGTTGGTTTAACTGGTGCTGTTCTGCGAACTGGTGTTTTTGTAGCCGGTGTATTTACTGGTTTTTTATTTTCTGTAACAGGCTGGGTATTTTCAGGTGTTGGTGAATCAGTTTTTTCCTGGGTAATTTTTTCATTCTCGTTTTCCATATTGATGCGTTTTTAGATAAGTAATTGCTACAATGTAACTAAATTGTTAATTAACAGTTAAGTAAAGATAAACATAAAACAAGTCCGCCAATGTTAAGTTTTTGCTTAAAAATTAACTATAAGGTGTTTATTTTTAATATGTTGGGTTTTTGCTAAAAATAAAAGTATAAAATCTCTTAACAATTCTACTTGAGAAATAATGTAAATTACTTTGTAAAGATGAAAGAATGATAAGTGATAGTTTTACTTGATTTTTCTTTTGGAAACGAGTGCCTTAGCCCAGCTGTCCGCTATATCTTTTACTTTTTTCTTTAAAAAGTAAAAGATATAGCGGACAGCTGGATTAGCTCCTGAAAATACTAGTGAAATCAGTTAGTTTAATTCTCGACAATTTCTAAAATTTTAAAATTACTCTTTGGAGCTTCGCATAAAGAACAACAATAACTTTCTGCTAAATCGGTAAATAAAATCCCTTTTGGAATTCCCTGACTTTCATCTCCGTATTCGGATTTATAGAGTGTTAAGCATTCCTGACATTGGTAAATGTCTACTTGTGGTTTTTCTTTTTTCTGTGGATTTTCTGTTGGTTCAGAAACAGAATTTCCGAGTTCTTCAAAATATTTTCGACTAAGCTCAATTAATATGGTAGGGAGTTCGAGTTTGTCGATATCTTGGGAATGCACAACATATTCGCGTGTATTGGCGTCGAAGTTCTTTGCATACAAAACATTATAAGTATCTCTTATTTTAATGGATTCAAGATCCTTAGGCAACTCATTTTTCTCGACCACAATCGATGTAAAATAATGGCCGTCGCGATTGTATTCTGATATGCCAAAAGTGAGTCCGTAAGTACTGATATCAAATTGATCAAGTGTTCGAACAAGATAGGTTTTAAGATTCAAAGCCCATTCTACCGCCACAGGTAAATGCCAATTGAGCTCTAATAAAGAATGGCGCACATTGATACCTCGTTTACCCAGGAATTTTTCCCATTCCAGTTTTCGATCTTTCGGGATTCCTTTTACAATAAAAGATTTCCAGGGCGTGATGCATATTTTTCCAATTTTGCAATCAAAACACAAATCACACATTTCTTTCAGGAAACCAAGATCATATAAATTATTTCTCCAATATAAACCCAGCCAATATTGATCGATTCCCATTCTATTCATACCTTCATAATAAGGAAATGGATAAAACGGAATATTCAATGGCTTGTCGATTGTTCGATTATTGGTGTCTAAAGCTTCGCTAACAAGCGCAAATATCATATCGATACCAATAGATTCTTCGGCTGTAATTTTTTCGATTTCATAGTAAAATTGCGCAATATCCCAACTGTAAATGAGGATGGGATATACTTCCATACGTTCCCAATTAGGCAAACGAATGTACAAATACCAATAATCCTCGTGTTCCGAAGCAATAAAATTAAGATGTCCGGTAAACAAAGGAACAAGTTGTTGCTTGGGATCGTTGATATTGACTTTTAATCGCGGCTGCTCTTTAAATTGCTCCAGAATGTACAAAAACTTATTGCCGGTAAGCCAATTGGTATTTCTAAAAATATCTGTAGAAAGATAGGAAGAAACAATATTATTGCCGCTTTTTTGCTCCGGAAAAACAAAGTGATGCTTGCCTAATTGCTCTTTATCTAAGGTTTTAAATCCTTTTGGGAAAATAATATCCTGCCTTGAACCAAAGGAAATAGAATCTAAACCCTGATCCATCGCCATATTGACTACTTCTCTTAATTCTCCCGGGGAAATAACGCCTCCTTTTACTATTAATCTTGTTAGTTCCATATCTTTATTTTTGTTTCAGGTTTCAGTTTTTTTTTGTTTGCTTTGTCTGTTCGGCTTTTAGCCTCGGGTCAGGTTTTTGTATTGTTTTGATTTAACCGCAAAAACCTTTGTGACCTCTGTGGTAAAATTTATGTTCAAAGTAACTTGAAACTAAACTTTACACTTCGCCAATATCTCCTTAACCTCAGTTTTACAGCTACCACAACCTAATCCTGCACCTGTATTTTTGCATAAATCCGTAAAATTGTTTACACCGCTTTTTATCGTTTCTTCTATATTTCCGGCTCCGACCTGACTGCAGGAACAAACCAATTTTCCTAGGACTGGTTTTGCATTTGAACTTCCTCTCAGTAATAAATTTCGTTTGTCTGACAATTCGATTTTGCTTTCGATCATGGTTTTAAACTCGGCAAATTCATTTTTATCTCCCATTAAAATGGCGCCAACAAGAAGATCGTCCTTAACGATACATTTTTTGTAATAGCGTTTTTTAAGATCGGCAAAAATAATCTCTTCGTACGAATCGTCGTTTTCCGGAATTTCGATATCACCAATGCTACACAGGTTAATATCTTCCAGTTTCAGAATATTCATTAAAATAGAACCTTTGTAAAAGCTGCTGATATCACCTGCTAAAAAGTTAGCCAGAATATCCGCTTGCTCTTCGGCGGCAGATGTGATTCCGAACAACTTATTGTTGAATTCGGCGATTTCTCCAATAGCAAAAATATCAAGGTTTGAGGTCTGCAAATACTGGTTTACTTTTACACCGCGTCCGCAGGCAAGACCGCTTTCTCTGGCAATTTCGATATTCGGAATTGTTCCAATCGTATAAACAATAGCATTTGCGGTGATGATTCTGCCACTTTTTAAGGCAATTTCTATTTCATTCGGATTATCGGTTTCAAAAACCGTACTGACTTCATTATCAAAATAGATCTGAATATCACGAAGCTGAACTTCTTCTGCTAATAATTTACTTGAAATTCGGTCTAATTGACGTTCCATCAAACGAGAAGCTCTTTGAACAATGGTTGTTTTAACTTTTTTATGTTTTAAAGCAGCAGCCAGTTCCAGACCTAATAAACCTCCGCCAATTATGACAACGTGTTGTTCTTCGGGCGGTAAATTAGTGCTGTCAAGATGTTTTTTTAAACGATCTGCATCTTCTTTACGTCTTACGGTAAATCTGCCCGGAAGGTGCAGTTGTGTGTTTTCAGGAATAAAGGGACGGCTTCCTGTTGCCATGATCAAAGCATCATATGTATGTATTTTGCCTTGACTGTCTGTTATTGTTTTTTTATGAGAATCGATTTTAGTGATTGCCACATTGGCATTCATCGTGATTTTTAATTTATTTAAAGCCTCACCATCTTTTACTTTTAGCAATTGTTCCCAGCTAAATTCGCCAGTCATATATTCCGGAAGTAAAACGCGATTATAAAACGGGTTTACTTCATTTGAAAAAACTACAATCTCATCTGTTTGATTGAACTCACGATAATTTTGAATAAATCTAAAAGAAGCTGCTCCGGCGCCCACAATAGCAATTTTCTGAAACGGTTTTACATATTTGGAAATATTGACTGTGGTGTATTTAAAATCAGGTTCTTTAGAAACGGGATCAACTACCGTATTGGTCAAATTATTAGTTCTGTTCAGGTCATTTTCTAGTTGTTTTCCCCAGTGCATTGGCAAAAAAAGAACTTTTTCTTTGATAGCATCTGTAACTTTTGCTTTTACGCGAACTTCTCCGTTTTTGCTCGACACAACGACAATATCTCCATTTTTAATATCATTTTTAAAAGCATCGATTGGATTTATTTCTAAAACCGGACTTGGAGTATGTGTCATCAATCTGGATACTTTTCCGGTTTTGGTCATCGTATGCCATTGATCGCGAACTCGTCCTGTAGTTAAAATAAACGGAAACTGAGCATTAGGCTGTTCGGATGTATTTTCTATAGCCGTTGGTAAATTGAAAATCGCTTTTTGTGATGGCGTATAGAATTTTTTATCAGTAAAAAGTCGGGGAGTTCCAGGATGTCCGTAATCCGGAACTGGCCATTGAAAAGTACCTTCGGTTTTTAAGCGATGATAATTTAAGAACGAGATATCGATGTTGGTATTTTTAGTTAGTGCGCAATGTTCTTTGTAGATTTCTTCGGCACTATTAAAGTTGAAACCGTTGAAATTCATTTTTTTAGCAAAGCGAATTAAAATCTCAATGTCCGAAAGTGCTTCGCCAGGTGCGTTAATCCCTTTTGGCAAATAAGAAATTCGACGCTCAGAATTGGTCATCGTACCTTCTTTTTCTAACCAACCAGCGGCAGGCAATAATAAATCGGCATATTTTGAAGTATCTGCATTATGCGAAATATCCTGAACCACGACAAATTTGGCATTTTGTAACGCTTTTTCGATTCGGCGGGAATCGGGTAAACTAACTAAGGGATTGGTACAGATAATCCAGACGGCCTTCATTTTTCCAGATTCCAAGGCTTCGAACATTTCGGTTGCGGTTAAACCCGGTTTGTCTGATATTGCATCGACGCCCCAAAAATCAGCCACTTCTTTTCGATGTTCCGGATTTGCAATGTCTTTATGTGCCGCCAGAAGTGTCGCCATTCCGCCAACTTCCCGTCCGCCCATTGCGTTGGGTTGTCCTGTTAACGAAAATGGCCCTGAACCCAGTTTTCCTATTTGTCCCGTTAATAAAGACAAATTCAATAAAGCGGTATTTTTATCTACGCCAACAGCGCTTTGATTCAGTCCCATTGCCCAAAGCGAAATAAAACCTTTGGCTTTGCCAATAATATCGGCAGCAAGTTTAATATCATTAACCGAAATACCACAAATTTTGGAAGCTTTTTCTAAAGAAGTACTTAAAACTAAGTCTTTGTATTGTTTAAAATTTTCGGCATTGTTTTTTACAAAATCATGATCGACATAGCCTTTTTCGATGATACGTTTGGCAATGGCATGATACAATATTATATCAGATCCCGGAATAATCTGCAAATGCAAATCGGCAAAAGCAGCTGTATCCGTGCGTCTGGGATCAATAACAATGATTTTTATTTTTGGATTTTTCTCCTTATGTTTTTCTATTCTTCGAAATAAAATAGGATGACACCAGGCGGGGTTGGCGCCAGTAATAAGGAACGTATCGGCAAGTTCGATATCATCATAAGCAATGGGTACAGAATCTTCTCCGAAAGTTTTTTTATAGCCAACAACGGCTGAACTCATGCACAAACGCGAATTCGTGTCGATATTATTGGTTTTCAAAAAGCCTTTTACCAATTTGTTTACTAAGTAGTATTCCTCGGTTAAACATTGCCCCGAAATATAAAATCCAACACTATCAGGACCGTGTTTTTTTATGATAGAAGTAAAAACAGCTGCCGCGCGATCAAGTGCAGTATCCCAGCTTACACGTTCCAGAGGATAGGATTTACTGCCGCGCATTTCGGGATATAAAATCCTGTCTGAAGTGTCATTGACTACGTAGTGCAAATTCATTCCTTTAGAACACAACATTCCTTTATTGACAGGATGGTCTTTGTCGCCCGTAACCATTACGCCATTTTTGGCATCCTTAGTTACGATTATACCACAGCCGACGCCACAATACGAACAGGTAGTTTTGATTTTGGTATTTTGCATCACAGTTTTTTTTAAGTAATAACTAATGAAATCTGTTTGGATCTAAATAATTCACTTATTTATTCTTAAACAAAAATAAGTATTTTTACGTATAAATACTTATTTTTATAATTTATTTTTCTACTTTTGATTCAAATAAAAGAGGAACAACAATTTAGTGTACCATGCATAAAATTTGAACTCATGAAAGAAGAGCAACCTATTTGTTATAACTGTATCAACGAAAATTGTTTTATTAAGAAACATTTGCATTTAGAACAGATGAAAGAATATGTTTTAAGGAAAGAAACTTTTGTTTGTAAAAAATCGAATTCTTTTATTAAAGAAGGCGATCTCATAAAAGGATTGTACTTTATTTGTTCAGGTAAAGTCAAAACAATAAAAACCGGCATAAACGGGAGGGAACAAATTGTTCGGTTAACAAAAAATGGAGACACAATTGGCTTCCGCGGATTTGGAACGAGCAGTAGATATTTGATTGGTGCCTCTGCCTTAGAAGATACCGTTTTATGTAATTTTAGCAACGAAACGATGTTGGAAATTCTTCAGAAGATTCCTGAATTTACCTATGCTTTAATGTTATTTTATGCTGATGAACTCAATAAAAGTGAGAACAACATTCGTAAAATTGCTCATATGAATGTGCGCGAACGTGTAATTGATTTGTTGCTGTACATTCATCGTAAGTTTGGTCAAACCAATGATTTAATTGATATTGAACTTTCCAGAAAAGAAATTGCTGATTTTGCAGGAACTACAGAAGAGCAGGCCATTCGTGTACTTTCGAATCTAAAAAAAGAAATGCTCATTAAAACTGTCGGGAAAAAAATAGGAATTTTGGCTATGCCTGAATTACGATCTGAAATTATGGAACATAAATATTTTGCTATTTAAATTGATTAAGTAGTATTACTTATAATTTTAGAGACGCACAATAGTATATTTCTTTTGTACGTCTCTTTTGTGAGATTTATAAATTAGAATACCAATTTAATATGTAATCTGCGATTTCTTCCCAACCTTTTTCGCCACAGATAAAATGACTTTTGTTATCGTAAATTTTTACATCAACTCTGCTTTTGGGATCTTTGTATTGGGAGGCAATTTTTTTGGTTAAGGCCTGCGGAAATATATTATCATTTCCGCCACCAATAAATAAAATAGGCTGATGTGGTTTTTTAAAATCGGCATTTGAGAAAGATTTCAATAAGGTCTCCCTGCCAATTTTTCTGCTTTCGGGAACAGCGATAAGATCGTAAGCTTTGTCTTGTTCAGATTTTGGGAGTGTATTAAAAAAGGCCCGGTTGTACCAGTCTCTAGATCCTAAATAATAGCCTTTACTGGAAAAGAAGTTTACTGCCGGCCAAACGATTTTTACTGTAGAAAATGGAGGTAAAACATTTTTAGGAGGTGCTCCATTAATACTTACTGCGGCATCAGCTTTGCCTAAATCAATCAGTTTTTGTACCGCTAATCCCGCCATGGAGTGTCCAATTACAAGTGGTTTCTCGGGTAAGGTATCGATCAGTTTTGCAATATTCTGTACTACATCTATAAAGCCTGTGTCAACAAGTTCCGGATGTATATTTTCCCGAAGTGCTGCAGGATTGCCATCGTGTCCGGGATTTGCAGGAGCATATACTGTATATCCTTTTTGCTCATAGTAATTTTTCCATTCTGACCAGGTACTATCATTCACGAACATCCCGTGTACTAATACAATTGTTTTTGATTTTGCCATTATTAAGGTTATTTAAAATTGATACTAATTTTAGAATAGGGCAATGCAAAATGATAAACAACCTTTTTAATATAGGTTGCCGCTTGTAGATAGTTTCTTTTTTTTGTACTAAAATACAAATAAAAGTTTTTATTTTAGCAATTGGCTTTAATTTAAATAGCTGTATTGTAGTTAGTTACTGTTTTAGAGGGTAAAATGGTGTAGAGATGTACAGTAGTAATTTTTTTGTACATCTCTACGAAACGTTTTTAGAAAGCTTATTTTTTCTTTCCAACAAATCGAATAACAGAACCTTTTCCGTTATGGAACAGACCTTCGTTTAATTCGATTTCTTTTTCTTCTAACTGAATGATTTCATAATCAGGAAAATCAGATTGTATTTCTTCAATAGAAAATAGGGATTCAATATCTTTTGGTCCGCCAACTTTATCGTTTATAGCCAGATATTCTAAATGTTTTTTGCTGAAAGCTTCAAAAATGATGTATCCATCTTTACGTAAATAAGTTTCTAATGTTTGGTGAATGAATGATTTAATCGCTGCCGGAAAGTGTGCATAAATTAATGCAATTACATCAAATTGTTCAGCCTGATAATTAAGGGTTTCCAGTTCTCCAACTTGGTAATCAATTACAATATTATTTGCTTCAGCTAGTTTAAGGGCTTTGTTTTTTCCTTCGGCACTAATATCAAATGCGGAGACTTTCCAACCTAATTGGGCTGCAAAAACAGCATTTCTACCTTCGCCTTCAGCCGGAAAAAGAATAGTTCCTGAGTTTAGTTTCTCTAATTGTTCTTTTAAAAAATTGTTGGGTGCTGTGCCGTAAGCAAATTCCTCGTTGCTGTAGCGGTCGTTCCATCTGTCTGTCCAGGTGTCGTTCATTGTTTTTTGTTATTAAGATTTAAGATTGCATCAAGAGATGCTTTACTGATTATTTTTTTAGGTAAATAAGAAAGATTTAGTTATTTGTACATCAAATATACCCAATTATAAGAGTAAATGTCCTTGATATAGAAAACAAAAAAATACCCTTTTTCTAAAAGAGAAAAAGGGTAAATTATCTTGTTATTATTAAAGTTTAACTATTTTTTCCAGGTGAAAATTCTAGGATTTACAGAAATCATTAACCATGCCCAGTTGTTGGTATGTCCTGCATATCCAGGAGTTTTAAGAACTTCTAAAGTTTTGGTACCAAACATTTGAGAATATCCTCCTGTAAGTGTGATATCTTTTTTGAAATTGAATCCGGCTGTAAAGTCAACCTCAGTTCCTAAATAAGAATCCATTTTTTTATTTGCTACCACTACATCAGCAGCAGATAAGAATACGTGTGGCATTAATGCAAATTGCCATTTTTTTACATTGTAATTGAATTTCAAAGAAGCATCTTGTAAACCAACACTGTTTTGATGACCACCACCAACATAGAAATAATCCATGTAACCGTTGAATGCGTGGTTAGTACCAAAAATAGGATTGAATGATTTGATTACTGTACTTCCCTCATTTGTATCTTTTCCTGATAAATATTCGTAACCAACACCAGCTTTAAATGAATCTGTTATAGCATATGCAAAGTTTACTGCACCATCCCATGCACTAACCTGATTGTCTGTACTTTTTCCGGTTTGACCGTAGAAACTTAAGTTACTGTCAGTTTTTTTGGTTTTGTAAGTCAGGTAAGTTCCAAAAGTTTGTTTGTAGTCAACTAGTAGTTTTTGTGCAGGATTAGCATATTCATAACCTGTATTCAAAACTAATAAACTAATACCTAATTTGTCTGCATTAGTATGGTACCATGCGTATTGCATCGCTTTGCAATTACCTACTTTGTAAGGAGTTTGAAAATTGTTTTCGGCATCAGAGTTATAGGCAAATCCCAGATCAAGCTGATGGTTTTTTGGATGGAACGAAATCATTACAGCATCGTGACTTTGTCCTTGTTGCAACCAGTCAATTTCTCCCATAATACGTTGATTGTCATATGAAAGAACCTGACGACCGGCTCTTGCGCTCCATTTTTCACTGATATCATATTGCGCCCAGGCTTCAAAAACGGCTACACCATTTTTATCTGAAGTTGCAGTTGTTCCCACATCTCCCCATGTTCTTACATTCTGTAAAGTTAATTTTACAGATAATTGATCCTGTTTGTAATTAAAATTTAATCTGGAACGTTGTGAGATTTGCGAAGTGGCTTCTTTTCCTTCTGGTATAAGAGTCTTATATCCGTTACGATATTCAAAACGTGGTCTTAATTGCAAATTTGCATCAAATTCCTGCGCCTGAATGTCAAAGCTTATTCCTACTAGTAATAAAAGTAGAATTAATTGTAGTTTTTTCATAATTGGTTTCTTTGAATATCAGCAAGATTATAAGAAAAATAGTTCGTTATATATGGTGAAAATCATGTTAATGCTTATTTTTTGTTCTGAAATTTTTATTTAATTTATTGTCTGTCAATTACTTTTGCGAATATTGGTGATTTTTCTTTCATAATTTTAGTTATAGTGTAATGCATCCATATTAAGCAGACAGCAGAAAAAATGAGAATAAAAATCCAGGAACTGGACCAGATTCCGGTTGCTGTTAAAAGGTATCCAAAAATGATTGGTCCGAAGAAACCGCCCAAACCGCCAATCATGCCCACCATACCGCCTACAACGCCAACTTCGGTAGGGAAATATTCCGGAATATGTTTGTAAACTGCCGCTTTTCCTATTCCCCACGAAATTCCAATTAGTATTACCAAAACCAGAAAGACCCACATATTTGCATCGAATTTAATCACTGTAATTCCTTTCGCTAAAAGTTCTTTTTTCTTTACAGTCTGGTTTTGTTCGACCACGACTTGCTGCCAGGAGGTACTGGTTGGGAAAATGGCGCTTTCGCTTACATCTTCTTTCTTTTGCGCAACGGTAAAATCCGTTTCTCCAATCTTAATGTTGCTATTTGAAACGGAAGTTATAGTACCTTTTTTAGTGGCTAGAACGCCTGGTCCGGTAGTGGTGATTTCCATTTTTGGAATCATCAATAAAGCGCTTAAAATTACTGATGAACTCAAAACCCAATACATCACTTTTCTGGCTCCGAATTTATCTGATAAATATCCTCCAAAAGCGCGAATTACCCCTGATGGTAAACTGAAAAGAGTAGCAAATAAACCGCCCATAACTAAACTGGTTTGATAGACATTCATGAAATTAGGTAATAACCATTGCGAATAAGCCACAAAACATCCGAATACTAAAAAGTAATAAGCTCCAAAACGCCATACCCGGGCTGATTTTAAAGAACCCAGCATTTGAGAAACGCTTTTAGTATTGTTCTCTATTTTTTTGTTTTTGGCGAATATTAAAAAAGCGACTCCTATGACCAATAGTGAGATGGCATAAATAACAGGCAATATTTTCCAGCCATTTTCAGGATCATCAACAGAGAAATAATTTAATAAGGAAGGTGCGAGAAAAGTGGTTATTGCGGCTCCGGCGTTCCCCATCCCGAAGATTCCCAGGGCACGGCCTTGCCATTCTTTTGGATACCAAATCGAGGTATATCCAATCCCGACAGCAAAACTTGTTCCGACCATTCCGAAGAAAAAACTCAATAAAGCAAACATAAAAAAACTGTCGGCATAAGGAAGCAGAAATAAAGGAATCGAGCAGAGGAGGAGTAAAAGTGAAAAAACGTATTTTCCGCCATATTTATCCGTTAAAATTCCAATTGGCAGACGCATGATCGAACCGGTTAATATGGGAATACCCAGAAGCCAGCCCACCTGAACAACGCTCCAGTGAAAAATTCCGTTATCGACTAAAAAGGTTACTAAAACACCGTTTAGTGTCCAGCAGGCAAAACACACTGTAAATGCCAATGTGTTCAAAATTAAAATTTTGTGAGATTGAGATAATGAGTTTGTAGTTTTCATAGCACTTATAATTTTTGATAAAAATAAGTACTATAACTTAGTTAAAAACTGCTAAAACACAGTTTTTGAAAAATAATTACGTATTTATACGTACATTTTTATTTGACTTATATTGCTCTATTGTAGCCCAAGTTGTTTTTAGAATTTTATAATCGTATTCAGGTTCTAATTTATTGTCAGCATTCTGTTTTATTACAGATTGTGATAGAAATATTACATTAAATTTTGGTTTAATACCTGGAATTATTTTGATTTTTTGATGAGTTGTATAAGTTTTGGAATTGCATAAATCTAAGACACGAAAAGTTTCTCCATCTTCTGTCTTTACTATGGTAACAGAAGCAAAAGCAAGTGGTCCACATAATGCAGGACTCGGCAAGTGATCAACTATAAAGGCTTGTGTGTTTGATTTTAGCTTAAAATATTTCCAGTTTTTTCTAATTGAATCAGAACAATTTTGTGAATAAGTTTTTAGGCTTAAGATAAAAATTAGAAGAGTAAATTTTAATAGGTTTCTCATTGAGAAGTTATTACAGTAAAGAATACTCAGTCGCTTTATTCGAAAGTTCCATTAAATTTTTAACTTTTAACTTTTTCATTAAGTTAAAACGATGTACTTCGGCAGTACGCTTACTGATATCAAGTGCTTCAGCGATTTCTTTGTTCCCTTTTCCGGACAATAAAAGTGTGAGGATTTCTTTTTCTCTTTTGGTAATCATCATTTCTTCGGACAAGCTTTGTTTCGGTTCTAATGATGTCGAAGAGTTGGTTAATTGGCTAATTAATATAGACGAAATATCGCCACTAAAATATTTTCCGCCGGCAGCAACGGTATGCAGTGCTTTTAGGAATTCTTCTTTGCTTGATCCTTTTAATAAATAACCATCGGCTCCGGCTTTTATAGACTTTAATACGTATTCTTCAGACTCGTGCATAGAAAGCATGATTATCTTTACATTATTATTTTCGCCTCTAAGTTTTTCTACTACCTCGATACCGGTTAAGTTAGGCATACGAATATCTACTATAAGTAAATCAGGTTTGCTGGTTGCAACCACTTCAAGAGCATCTGCACCATCGATTGCTTCTCCTACAACCTCGATGTTTGCTTCGTTTTCAAGTAATGATTTAATTCCATCTCTTACAAAAACATGATCATCTGCCAGTACTACACGAATGATATTACTCATAATTTACTTAAATTTTATTTTGGATTTTTACGTATATTCATCTACAAAGAAGACGCTAATATACGTAATTTTTAGATTTTAATTTCTAAATTTTTAAAATTGCAAATTCTAATATTAAAGCCAACATTAAAATATCATTAAAAAATGAATCATATCATAAGTTATATGTTGCTATTTGAGATGGTCTTGGGTTGAACTTTGTCAAAGTTTAGAACTTTGACAAAGTTTGCTGCGAATTACATTATTCATTTATCAAAGATTGGTGATTAAGATTGTGTTCCTTCGACTTGGCTCAGGATGATAAGATTGCGAATCGTCTTGCGCTGAACTTTGACAAAGTTTTTTCATGAAGTTTATCATTTCTGGTAAATTTTGAGTAAATCAGAAGCTCTTTTGAAAGCGATTGCCGCGAGAGGGATAAGAGGAATCCGCTGCAGTGGACCGGATAGCCCGACAGCATGCCTGTAAGAGGGCGAATAAGCGCAAAGTAAATTTGCCCTCTTATCGGGATGGTGTCTCGCCCAAATTATTATTATTTGATAGATTTTACGTTTCGAGGCTTCGACTTCGCTCAGCCTGACAAGATTGTGTGTAATTGGAATTTGGAATTTCCTTTTTCTAAATCGGAATATTAAAAGTAATTCTCGTTCCTTCGCCCGGAATAGAATTAATAAATACGCGACCGTTTACGTATTGAATTCGCTCTTTCATAAACAATAATCCCATTCCGGATTCGCTATTGCGTTTTTTGTCTACGGCATGAATATCAAAGCCTTTTCCGTTGTCGTCTACGATAATGCTTAACAAAGTATTACTGTGCGAAAGCTGGACAATTATATGCGATGATTCGGCATATTTTATGGCATTATTGATGGCTTCCTGTGTTAGTCGGTAAATGTTGATTTCGATTAGAGAATCTAAACGCTGATTAAAGTCGGTTTTGTTGTAAAACAGAATTTCTTTTCCGGTTAGTTTAGAAAGTTCCTGGGTAAGTTTTGCCAAAGAGGAAACTATGCCGTGATCGCTGAGTTCCGGAGGCATTAAGTTGAAAGTGGCGGTGCGAACGCCTTTTATAATGTCAAGAGATAGTTTCTTTAGGTATTCTATTTTTTGAGCTGATTTTTCTTTGTCGTCGAGATTGATACTTTCCAGACTAAATTTTAATCCGGTAAGCATTTGCCCAATTCCGTCGTGAATTTCTTTTGCGATTCGGTTTTGTTCGTTTTCCTGATTTTCAACGATTTTACTCGAAATGATTTTTTGCTGATTGATTTTTTCGGTGCTGTTTTCGATATTCAGACGTTCGACTTCGCGCTGTGCTTTTTTACGCTCGGTAATATTGAAACAAATTATTAAAAGTTCTGATTCTTCTTTTTTGATTGTGACTGGAACCATAGACAAATCAAGCCAAAAAGTCTGGGCTTCTTTATTGATGATTTTAATTTCGCCCTGCCAGCCACTTCTGTGTTTCTCAAAGATGATTCGGTCAATATTGAGTTGTTCTTTCTCGTCGGTTGTTAGCACTTCAGAGAATTTTTTATCAGAGGAGAATCGGGTATAATTTAAAAGTTTGGCAAATTTTTCTCCAATATGAATAATCGAGCCATCGGGTGCAATACGGCAATACAGCAGCGTATTTTCCATGGCGTAATTCAGGGACTTTAATTCTTTTACAGAGTTTTCTTTTATTTCGCTAATAATTTCAGTGTCATAAGCGAGTTTTAAAGCTTTCTTTTCAGAAGATAAAAGTTTGGCAATCAGTTTTTCTATTTTTTTGTTGGTAGGTTTAAAGATGAAGAAAAACTCCATTAGCAAAACGAAAAGTGTAAAGGCAAAAATCCAATATTCTATTTTGCGTTGTTCGGTTACTTTTTCGTGGGCTTCAAGATCGTACTGACTTACAATTCGATTCATTTTTGAAAGGAAGAGCCCTTCGTTTTTCAGGATCGTCTGAACCAGTTTTTGATTCTGGGCTAAATTGCTTTTTTGTTTTAAGTTTAATAGAAAAGAATCTGTCGATTGGCTGATAGTGCTGAAAACCGGATTGATCTCGGCATACAATTTATTTAAGGTTTCGCTTTTTTCTTTAGGGAAAGCTAAACTGTCGTTGCCATTTTCAAGTGCATTTTGAGTGGTTTTCCAGAGTTCGAGAACATTCTTTAAATGCAAAATTTGTTTTTGGGAAACGGTGTCTGAAACATAATTTAAAATCAAAACTTCTTTTACAATTTTCTGGCTCAGCATTCGCTGTTTGCCTGAAATGTTTATGATTTTAGAATCGCTTAATTGTTGTTTTAAATTGTACTGAACCAGGATCTGGCTTAGAATAACGGTTATAGCAATAGTCCAGAGGGCAAAAAAATACCAACGGCGTAAATTTTTGAAATTGATTTTATCTGCAGCTTCCTGATTGCTTTTTTTCATTCGAAGAGATTTGTCTTTTATCGGAAAATGAAATTCGTCTTTAGCTCATTTCATCCTCAGATTACAATCCTAAAGAGGCTTTTATTAAGTTGAGATTTTCTTCAGAATAATTAATTTTTAAGGCTTCCTGATGTCCTTTGTCAGACATTTTATCCCAGGTTTTTTTGATGATGTTTTTTAGTTTTTCATCATCGTGTTTATGAACAAACGGATCCAGGTAATATTCTAAAAATACCAGACAAATTATGTCTTCAAGCAATTGAGTTTCGGCATCTTTCTTCAATAATTTCTTTTCGATTAAAAAAGAAACGCGATCGATAAAATCCTGATTATATCCTGCTTTTTCTAAAATTTCGGCGGTGGTTTTGGCGTGAAATTTTTTCAGGTCTTCTCTCCATCTCAAATAACCCACACGATCCATTGGGTAGGATTCGCGAGCGACTTTCCATCGGCAAATGTGCTGTGCTTTTGAGGCAATCTGAATTTGTTCTGAAGCTTCAGGTTCAAACTGCATCAGTCTTTCGTACATTCTGTTGGAGTACAATAATTCCTTTGGATATTCGGTATTCTGGTCGATTTCGATATTCGGATCCTGTGCGTTTTCAGCATCAATCCATTCGCTTGCTTTTTGAAAAGGTGTGTTCATTTTTTTGGTAAGATAATAGAATTTCAAAGATACATAATTAACTAATAAAGCTTAATTTTTAAACGCATAGAAACATAGGTTTTTGACTTTTTAAGAAAAAAGAAAATTAAAAAGAAACTAGTTTCTAACACATAGCTATGTTTGTTAATGCAAGTGAAATGCCTTTTTAGGGTTTCTAAAGGCTATGTTCCTATGTGTTTAAATTGTTTTAGTCTGGAAATTAATTAATCTGTAAAACCTACAAATACTTCGTTTTCAATCACTTTAATAGGGTAAGTTGCTATTTTATAATCATCGCCATTTAGGTTAGAACCATCTACTAATGAGAATGTTTTTTTGTGCATTGGACAGGCAATTTTTGGGATATCATCTGTAGATCCTGTCATGCCTCTTGCGAGAACCATTTCCATTTTATGCGGGCAGGCATTTTGGCAAGCGTACCATTCGTTGCGGCGTGCGAAATTAAAAATGGCAATTTGTTTGTTTTTGTATTTGATGCAACCGCCACGATTGGTAGGGAAATCTTCTACTTTTCCGGCTTTGAACCAAATTGTTGCATCGTTTGGATGAACTGTTTCGTATTGATTTAAGATTTCTTCCATTTTGATAAGTTTTGTGTTTCTGTTTCTTATCCCTCTTTTTACAATCAAGAGAGTTTGATGGCGCAGTAAAAAAGAGGGAAAGAGGACAGCAAACGTTTTGTGATATTTTTTTTCTTTTTTTTGGAGCTGAATTGTTTAATTAAAAATTGAGAATTAAAAATTAAAAATCTTTGAAAGCTATGTGTGTTAATGCAAGTGGAACGCCTTTTTTAAGTTCAATTATTCTATGTTTCTATGTGTTGAAAAATTATTTATAAAGTTAAGTCCAAGCTTTTGGCGCTTTTTGATCTCTTAACGGAACAAAAACAACATTGTCGTCTTTCTCTTCAGAGTTTACAAAGTGGTTGAAACGTTTTAATAATCTTGGTTTTTCCAGCACTTGTTTCCATTCGCATTCAAACGTATTTACGAGAGTCTGCATTTCGGCTTCAAGGGTTTCACAGATTCCTAAGCTGTCTTCGATGATTACTTCTTTTAGGTATTCTAAACCTCCGTCCAGTTTTTCTAACCAGGTTGCAGTTCTGATTAGCGGTCCAGCTGTACGTATGTAATACATTAAAAAACGATCGAGATATTTGATAACTGTTTCTTTGTCGATTTTTTCGGCTAATAAAACAGCGTGTTTTGGGTTTGCACCACCGTTTCCGGCGATGTATAAATTCCAGCCGCCTTCAACGGCAATCAATCCGAAATCCTTTCCTCGGGCTTCTGCGCATTCGCGAATACAAGCCGAAACACCGCCTTTTAATTTATGAGGAGAACGAATGCCTTTGTATCTGTTTTCGAGTTCTATTGCAAATCCGGCGCTGTCGTCCATTCCGTAACGGCACCACGCATTTCCAACGCAGCTTTTTACGGCTCGAAGCGATTTGCCGTAAGCGTGACCACTTTCGAAACCATTATCGATTAAGATTTTCCAGATTTTTGGCAAATCACTCAAATGCGCGCCAAATAAATCGACACGTTGTGCTCCGGTAATTTTAGTATATAAATCGAATTCTTTGGCTACTTCGCCAATTACGATTAGTTTCTCGGCAGTAATCTCGCCTCCGGCAACTCTTGGTACTACAGAATAGGTTCCGTTTCGTTGAATATTGGCCAAAAATCTGTCGTTTGTATCTTGAGTTGTGAGGTGTTTATTCGCAGTATCATTATAAATACTAGAGAAAATAGAAGCTACGACAGGTTTGCAAACCTCACAACCATCGCCTTTGCCATGATGATCAATTACTTCATAAAAATTCTCGTATTTGTTAATTTTTACCAAATCGTATAATTCCTGACGTGTATAGCTAAAATGCTCACAGATCACATCTTTTATTTCTTTACCAAGAGATTTTTGAGTGGCTTTTACCAAATCAGAAACCATTGGTTTGCAGCCTCCGCAACCAGAAGTAGCTTTGGTATGTTTGACAACATCTGAAAAATTAGAACAGGTTTCGTCTAAAAGTGAACAGCAAATAGCACCTTTCGTAACATTTTCGCAAGAACAAATTACAGCTGTATCAGGTAAATCCATAACGCTTCCCAGACTTGAACCTTCAGAACCGTCTCTGGAACCTAAAATTAAATCTTCAGGATTTTTTGGCAGCGCCATGGCATTACTGAAAATCTGAAAAAGAGAATTGTAATCGCTCGAATCTCCAACTAAAATTCCGCCCAATAAGGTTTTAGAATCTTTGGTAACGTTGATTCTTTTGTAAATTCCGTTTAGTTTATTCTCGTAGATAATGGCAGTTACATCATTATTTTCTACGAAAGGATCACCAAAACTCGCTACTTCAACGCCAATTAATTTTAATTGTGTCGACATATCGATAGTTTCTCTCATGGTTTTAGAACCCTTTAAGATTTGTTCAGCCGCAACATCGGCCATTTCGTAACCGGGAGCAACAAGTCCGTATATGTTTTGGTTGTAAAGTGCTACTTCACCAATTGCATAAATAGAAGGATCTGATGTCTGCATTTGATTGTTTACCACAACGCCGCCTCGTAAACCCACCTCAAGTCCTGAAACGCGGGCCAGTTCGTCGCGAGGTTTAATCCCGGCAGATATAACCAACATGTCTACTTTTAATAATTCGTTATCGGCAAACATCATTCCTGTTATGCATGTCGTTCCGTCAATATATTGCGTGGCTTTGTTAAGATGAATACCAATATTTAATTCTTCGATTTTAGATTGCAGCATATCGCTTGCGCCTTTATCTAATTGTCTTGGCATTAAACGCGGAGCAAATTCTACTACATGCGGATTCAAACCTAAATCTCGAACAGCTTTTGCAGCTTCCAGTCCTAATAAACCACCGCCTAAAACAGCAGCTTCTGTTGCACCTTTTTGTTTTATTTTTTTGGCGTACCCCATAATCGCATCTAAATCTTCGATGGTTCTGTACACAAAAACACCTTCTTTTTCGACTCCGTCAATTGGCGGAACAAAAGCAGAGGATCCTGTTGCCAGTACTAAGTAATCGTACGTATGTGTATTTCCTAAATGGGTGTGTACTGTTTTTTCTGTACGATTAATATCTGTAATTAATTCTGATGTGTTGAGAGTAATATTATTTTCTAAGTACCATTCGGTTGTTGAGAGTGATAAATCGTCTGCAGTTTTTCCGCCAAAGTATTCACTTAAGTGAACACGATCGTAAGCACGTCTTGGTTCTTCGCCAAAAACGGTTATCTGATACTTTTCCTGTCCTGATTTTGCAATGAATTTTTCACAAAATTTATAACCAACCATGCCGTTTCCAACTACTATTACTCTTATCATGATTTCTTTAATTAAGTATTATTATGCGAATATAAGTATTTATACTTATTTGATTACTTAATATTTTGTTTTTTTAGAATAAAAATGCGTTTGTAATTACGTATTTTATCGTAATCTTTTACGTAGTGCGGGTTTTCAAAGAATTAAGAAAGTTATAGTTGCTATAAATTTGAAAAGATTCTAAATAAGGATTTCCAAAAAATGTCGTAAATTCATAAGAATTTTATATGTGTTTTATTTAAAGGGAATATTCTTAACATAAATTCTATGAAAAAATCACTTTTCTTTTTGCTATTACTATCATTGATAGTAGGTTGTAAATCTACAGCGGGCAAAATTTCAGATACTACAACAACTGCTTCTGAATACGGAACTCAGGAAGATCAGATGAAATATTACTTTACAGGAACCGGAAACGAGCCTTTTTGGGGAATAAAAATGGGGAATGAGAATATTGAGTTTACTTCTTTAATTTCTGGAAAAGAAAAACTTGTTTTCCCTGCAACCGAAGCAATAAAGGCAATGGATGCTAATGTGAAAATGTATAAGGTAAGTAATGAAATATCAACTGCGACAATTACGATTCAGCAGCTAGAATGTCAAAATTCGATGTCGGGTGTAATCTCTCCTTATAAAGTTTCAGTTGAAATTAAAAATAATAGCGAACTTACTTTTACAAAATTAAGCGGATGCGGAAATTATAATACCGATTATCGTCTGCACGATATTTGGGTTCTGGAGGAATTAAACGGATTTAAAGTTTTTGTAACCGATTTTCAAAAGGAATTGCCAAGGATTGAAATCAATTCATCAGAAAATAAATTTATGGGTTACGGTGGCTGTAATGCCATCAGTGGCAGTATTTTTTATGAAAAAGATGTGCTAAGATTCTCTAAAGTAGCGGCAACTATGATGGCTTGTGCGCCGGGAAATAAAGAAGATCAATTTACAAAAGCACTGCAAAGTACCACCACGTATTCTATTGGAGATAACAGATTGACCTTGTCTAATCCTTCAGGAAAACTTTTGGTTTTTAGAAAAGTGGATTGAGATTGTAGCGAATAAAATATGTCTTAATATGATTAAAGAATAACTTGTAGCTTCCTTTTATAATAGTCTGTAAAATTATTTTTGTAAAATAAAACGTATAAAATATATTTTACATGAAAAGGATTTTAATGTTATTTATTATTGTTTCATTAACATACAGCTGTAAATCTACTAAAGAAGGAAATACAGCAACAAGTGTGACTTCAAAGACAATTGAAAAGAAAATACAACAAACCTGGACTTTGGAATAATTAAACGAAAAGAAAATAACTTCAGCCGATTTTCAGAAAAATGTTCCAAAGATTGAATTAAAATTGTCAACTTTTAGTGGCTCTACAGAATGTAATGCGATCAATGGAAATTTATTCTCTAAAGGTTCAAAAGAAATTCAGTTCCTGAATCTTACATCAGAAACTAAAAAGTGTTCTACGGCTAAAAAAGAAGAAGAATTTGTAAAGTTATTGAAAACAACAACAAGCTATTAAATTGATAATGATAAGTTATCGCTTTCGAATCAGTTTGGACCTACAATGGTTTTCAAAAAAGCGAACTAAATATAAAAGGCTTCGACTAATTAATAGTGGAAGCCTTTTTTTGCATAATTTTGTTTTTGCGAGGAACGAATCAATCTCATTTGCTAAATCAGTAAGTGATTATTATTAGTGAGGTTGCTTCGTTGCTCGCAATGACAAATATTGTGTTTAATTATTATAAATATAAAAAATCCGTGTAAATCCGCGTTTTCGCTTTAGCGAATCCGTCTAATCCGCGTGCCATTTCACGTTGCTATTCAAGTAATTCTTTAGAATCTTCTTTATCCTCTTCAATAAAATCCAACTCTAAAGCTCTCACAGTTTGAACCGCGTTTCCGGCGATACCACGAATCGAACCGTACATTCCTAATGTATTGTGAACCACTTTTTCGATTTGTTTTTCGCGTTGTTTCCAGATACGCTGCATCGCTCTTTTTTCGGCATCAAGATCGCCTTGCATTTGTGTGAAACCTTCTACAATTCCTTCAATCTGCAGACGGAATTCATTGCTGGTTAAAAAGTCATACAACATCGACATTTTATCGCCTTTGTTTTCCTGCGCCTGAACGGCCTGACTAATCTGAATTAACGACTGACGTAAAACAGCACTTAAACCTTTAAATTCTTCATAGGTACAAATCCAGATTCCATCACGCATTCCCATTCTGTCCATTCCGGCAGGCATCACTTCAGTAACTAAAACTCCAATATTGGCTCTTTTTGTTCTAATGTCATTTTTAAATTTCTCAATCCAGGCGGGTTGAAACGCTTTTGTACGCTTGCTTTCATAATAAATTGAACCGCAATTTTGCAATTCGCGGGTATTTACAATCTGAAGGCAATCGGCTCCGTTTGCGCCTTTTTTAATTTCATCGATACTATCAAGCGGAAAGTTATTTGCCAGCCATTCTTCGATCGCTAACTCCATTACTTCGCCTTGCAATTGCATAGAACCTTGTTCCTGCTTGCGTTTCATTTCTTCGATCAGCTTTTTTTGATCGTCGGATTGTTTTTGGTATTCTTTGATTTTTAACTCATTTTTTTCTTCTTCCTGCTTACGAATTTTATCACGCTCGAGTACCAAAGTAGCGTTCAATTGTTTTTGAGCTTCGGCTTCGATTGCTTCTTTCATCTCCAGTTTTTCACGCTGTAGCTTTGCAATTTCGCCTGTCATTTTATTTAGTTCACGAAGTTTTTCTGATTTCTCAGAAAGTTCTTTTTCCATAGAAAGCAAACGATCTTTGTTTTCTTCGTCGAGTTTGGTTTTTAATTTTTCGGTAATTTCTTTTTCGGCTACCTTTTTTTCACGTTCTAAACGTTCTGCAAAAAGTTCATTTTCCTGCTTCTTTTTGGCTTCAAATTCGGTTTTTGCTTTTTCGAATTGCTCGTTTTTAAGTTCCAGTTCTTTGGCCTGAGCATTTGCCTTTTGTTGAAATTCTTTACGTATACTATCTTCTAACTGATGTTTTAGAATGTCATTTACATCGATAGTTGTTCCGCAATTTGGGCACTGAATTGAAGATTGCTCTGCCATTTTTATTGATTTTATTTAGGTAATGTAATAATCTGCTAAGGTATTTAAAAGTTCTCTTTTTATGATTGAGATTCGTGTGATAAATTGTAAGGAATTTTTTTAGCCACAAATTCACGAATTTATATTAATCTCAAAGTCGCAAAGAATTAATTTAAAGCCACAGATTATAAAGATTAGAAGGATTAAAAAAATCTACCTAAATCTGAGAAATCTGCGTGAAACAAAAAACTTTGCACTTTTGCTCCCGATAGCTATCGGGATTGCGCGATTATTTTTAAAGCATGCAATTTAAATTCTTTTAAAATTTAACTTTTACGGATTTCCATCGTTTTAAATTAATTCGTGCCATTCGTGGCAAATTTACTTCTTAGAAAAATGCAATAAAAAATCAACGGCTGATTTTGTGATTTCTGAATTGTCTTCTTTTGAAGTAATTAATGAAACATCGGTATATAAATTGACTTTTTTTAATTCGATAAAGCCTATATCCGGATCGTGATTATTTTTGGCAATATTTGATGGAACAATCGAAATCCCTAATCCGTTTTTAACCAATTGTACAATTGAGTTGATATTGTTCGATTCATGAACTACTTTTGGTGTAAAGCCATAAAAGGCACATAATTCTAACAAAACCTCATGATAATGCGGTGCATAATCTTTGTTGAAGAATACAAAAGTTTCGTCTTTCAGGTTCGGGATTTCTATCTCGGAATTAATTTGAATTAAACTCTTATTATAAACTACCGAAAATCCGTCCTGAAACCACAATTGCGATTTTATTTTAGGAGATTTTATGGGAGATCGAATTATTCCCAAATCAATTTTGCCTTGTTCCAGAGCGTCAATTTGTTTGGTTGTAGAGACTTCAAAAAGTTTGAAATTGACATATGGAAATTGATCTTTTAAATGTTTAATCAAATCTGAAATTACAGAAGAATAAATAGAACTGATGTAGGCGATCCTGAATTCTCCAGAAACATTCTCTGCAATTTTTTTTGTTTTCACAGTAATGCGTTCCAGATTGTGAAAAAGTTCTCGTGCCTCTTTTTCGAAATATTTTCCGGCTTCAGTGAGTTCTACTTTTTTATTGTTCCGGATGAATAAACGCGCCTGGACTTCTTCTTCCAGTTCTATGATTTGCCGGCTTAAAGGAGGTTGAGAAATAAAAAGTTTCTCAGCCGCTTTGGTAAAGTTTAATTCTTCGGCTACAGCCAAAAAATATTTCAAGTGTCTTAATTCCATAAATACTTATTAGGTATTAATAATTGACAAAATAAGTATTTTTGAAGTATATATCAAAGTGGTAGTTTTGATAAAAAATTGTTTCACGCAGATTTTGTCAGATTTAAGCTGATTGACGCAAATTTATTTTTTAATTGTGCCGATTTAAAAATAAAAGATCATTTTAAATCTGCTTTAATCTTTTTAAAATCTGCGTTAAACCCAAAATAAAAAGGTATGAAAAAATCAACTATCACAGAAATCAAAGAAAGATTCGATAAAGACGTCGAACGATTTTCGAATTTAGAAACAGGACAGGTTGCGACAATTGATGCGACAATATCCTTAGAATTAATTACAGAAGCCTCTAAAAGGATTGTTCCGAATGCTTCAGCTGTTTTGGATATTGGCTGTGGAGCGGGAAATTATACTTTGAAAATGTTGTCTAAAACACCTACTCTGAATTGTACTTTAGTTGATTTGAGTTTGCCAATGCTAGACAGGGCTTTTGAAAGGGTGTCGGAAGCAACGAATGGAAGTGTAGAAGTGAAGCAGGGTGATATTCGTGAAGTCGATTTACCGGAAAATCATTTTGATATTATTTTGGCGGGAGCTGTTTTGCATCATTTGCGTGATGATCAGGATTGGGAAACGACTTTTGCTAAGATTTTCAAATTATTAAAACCGGGAGGATGTTTTATGATTTCGGACTTAATTACGCAGGATACCGAATTATTGAATGAATATACCTGGCAGCGTTATGGTGATTATTTAGAAGGTATTGGCGGGGCAGAATATCGCCAGAATGTATTTGATTATATCGAAAAAGAAGATACGCCAAGATCAATGAATTACCAATTGGATTTAATGAAAAAAGTTGGTTTTAAAAGCGTTGAAATTTTACATAAGAATATGTGTTTTGGCGCTTTTGGCGGAATTAAATAATAGTTTGCCACCAATTTCACGAATTTGCACTAATTTTAAAGCATCAAGAGTAAATAAATTCGTGTTGATTAGTGTAATTCGTGGCAAAAAAAAAACTTAAACGATATCTACAACAATTTTACCAATTGCAGAACCATCACTTACAGCTTTATGCGCTTCCATAGCGTTGTCTAAAGTGAATTTTCTAGGGTCGATTAAAGGTTTTAATTTTCCTTCTTCGATTAGTTTTGTGGTTTGTTTTAGGATATCTCCGTGATGTTTTCTTCCTTCATTTTCATTACCAATCATCGGGCGTAAAACAAAAACACCATGAATACTGGCAGAACGAAGCGAACTCGTGGCTAAAGTATGTGTCCCGAAAGCGTAACAACTGGCAATTTGTCCGTAATGACGAATGGCTTTGAAAGAATCATCAAGTGATTGACCACCAAGTGTATCGTAAATAAGATCAAATCCTTTTCCGTCTGTATATTGATTTACATAATTCTCCACGGGAGTGTTTTTATCAATTGGTGTTGCTCCAAATCCTTTTACAATTGCTGATTTTTGCTCAGAAACGGTTGCATAAACATCGGCGCCAAAAATTTTAGCAAGCTGAACTACCATATGACCAACGCCGCCAGCTCCGGCATGCACTAAAACTTTATCGCCTTTTTGTACTTTAGCTCTGTCAATCAGACCTTCCCAGGCGGTAAGTAAGACTAACGGAATTGCAGCAGCTTCTTTCATGCTTAGGTTTTTTGGTTTTATGGCCAATAAATCTGCATCAACAGCGGTGTATTCGGCTAAAGTTCCCTGAACTCCAAGAACGCCTCCGGCAAGTCCGTAAACTTCGTCGCCAACTTTAAAATTAGTAATGCCTTCGCCAATTGTTTCGATAACTCCGGCAAGATCTGTTCCTAAAATAGCTGGTAAAACAGGAGATGCATAAGGCGAAAGTCCTAATCTGATTTTGTTATCGATAGGGTTTACGCCACTTGCGTGAATTTTTATTAAAACTTCTCCTTTTTTTGGAGTTGGTTTTGCTGTTTCTGTAGTTACAAAATCAGATTCGTATGTGTTTGTGAAAAGTGCTTTCATTTTTTGAATTATAATATTTGAAACGTTTTGTAAACCTGAATTGGTGTTGAAACTAAACTTTCGCTTTTGGCAATAAAATCCAATAAATAGGGTTGATTATTATGAATGTCAAGACCTGGCTGATCTTGCCATTCTTCCCAAATGATAAAAACATTTTCAGAATGATGAAGGTCGTAACGTACACAAGCTGCTTCTTTTCTGGTTTCGGTCACCAAATGATTAAGCATGCTTTGTAATTGCTCTATATTTTCGGGTTTGCTTTTAAATAATGCTGTAATTGAGATCATAATTGTAAAAAGTTAAAGGTTAGAAGTTAAAAGTTTTTTCTAAGTGTTTGGTGTAATTTTCTTTAAAGATGTCAATGTTTTCTGCAGTTGCACCTTTTTCAACGTCGTGAAAGTGGAAACCGTCTAATTTTTCCATACCTGTAAATTTATTCATTTTATGAAAGCCAAACATCGCTCCATCATCTACAGATGTTTCTTCGAAGAATTCTCCCGGAAGTGTAAAAGCGGCTGCAGGCGCATTCCAGCTTGTGGTAAGCATGTATTTACGACCGTGTAATTGTCCGCCGGTTCCGTAATTAATATCTGGATTTGTTCGGGTTCTTCCGTCGCTTTTGTAAATTCCTTTGTTGTGTCCGGCTGTAAAAACGTCATCGATGTATTTTTTGAAAAGATTAGGTAATTGAAACCACCAAACTGGTGTGTGATAAATGATTACATCGGCCCAAACGAATTTTTCTACTTCTTCATCAAGATCAAAATCTTGTTTGATGTCGGTTGTTTTTATTTCGAATTGCTTGCTGTTGGTTAAGTATTCGATTGTCCAGTCGGTAACGGTTTCGTTGAATTTTCCGCCTGAATGCGCAAAATTTTGACTTCCGTTGATGATGAATATTTTTTTCATTTTTTTGTTTTCTTATGAATTTGTGAGTGTGAGGGATAGAAGTGGAAATCTTTTTGTGCCGGGGTTCGGCATAAAAGATTGTAATGAATAGCCCGGCCCTTGGGACACACCCTAATTATTTTTATTGTTTTTTATTTATTGCGTAGAATTTTAAACACATAGAAACATAGGTTTTTGCTTTGTGTTTAGAGAATGTAAAAAGAAACTAGTTTCTAACACACAGTGAGTGACAAGCTTTGTCAAAGCTCATAACAGGCTTTTCGTTACAGCTATGTGAATTTAAATAAGTGAAACGCCTTTATACATTCCTATTGGCTATGTTTCTATGTGTTTAAATATTTTTTAAGAATGCGATTATTTTACTTTCGCAATAGCCTGATTAATAAAATCTAATTCTGAAATTGATAAATCAAAATCCAATGTTTTTGCGTTTGAAATGGCTTGCTCTGCGTTTCTTGCTCCGGCTAAAACAATTGTGATTCCTTTTTGTAAAGTAGTCCAACGCAATACTAATTGTGAAATTGAGATGTGTTTTGTGTTTGCCAATGAGCTTAATTCTTCGACTAAAGTTTTTACTTTTTGAAGATCAAACTGACCGAAATATCCGTTTCTGTGGTCGTTGTCTTTTAGTTTGTTGTCTGTGAAATATTTTCCGGTTAACAAACCTCTTTCCATCGGGCTGTAAGCAATGATTCCGATATTTTCTGCAGTTGTGTATGGTATTAAATCTGCTTCGATACTGCGATTTAGCATACTGTACGGAACCTGGTTTGATGCCAGTTGAATGGTTTTTTGCGCTTCTTTGATTTGATCTGCACTATAATTACTAACTCCGGCTGCTCTGATTTTTCCTTGTTTTATTAAGGTTTCCAAGGCTTCCATAGTTTCGTGAATTGGAGTAGTGGAGTCTGGCCAGTGAATTTGTAATAAGTCAATATAATCGGTTTGAAGACGTCTTAAACTGTCTTCGACTTCTTTGATAATGTTGCTTTTTGATGCGTATTTGTAAATCGGGATTTCTTTTCTGTTGTCTTGGGCATTAAAAAAGAATTCTCCTTTTCCGTTGTTGCTTCCGTCCCAAACTAAACCAAATTTGGTTAATAATTGTACTTTTGATCTGTCTTGTGATTTTAGGGCTTCGCCAATCATTTCTTCGCTTAAACCGAATCCGTAGAAAGGAGCAGTGTCAATTGTAGTTACGCCATGATCGATTGAAGCGTGAATAGAATCGATTGAATCTTTCTTTTCGTTTCCGCCCCACATGTTTCCGCCAATGGCAAATGCACCGTATGTAACAGTTGATAATTCAAGTTCTGTGTTGCCTAATTTTCTATATTCCATAATATTATATTTTAATACTTTAATTTTTTTTTTGGCAAAATTATACCATTTTTAAGAGCTTTAAGTTGTATATATTTGTCTTTTTTATGTAAATTTGTAGCCGAATTAATAAAGAACGTCATGAAGAAAGAAAATTTATACGAGCCGTTTACTGTTTCCTTTGAAACTCTGGATGAATATCCAGATGTTGGAGATCGTCATAATTTCTTTGAACTGGTTTATATTCTGGAAGGAACGGGAAGGCAATGTATCAACAAAAATATTTTTGAGTATGATGCGGGACATATGTTTTTATTGACGCCTGAGGATTGTCATAATTTTACGATTGAAACAAAAACGAAGTTTTTCTTTTTAAGGTTTAATGATATTTATTTGAAGAATTCGAGTTTGCAGAATGAGAATATTCAGCGTTTAGAATATATTCTACAAAATGCGAATCATCAGCCGGGTTGTATTTTAAAGAATGATGCTGATAAATGTCTGGTAAAAGTGATGGTGGAAGCGATTATTCGCGAACGCCAGGATAAAGATGTTTATAATAAGGAGTTGATTCAGCAATTGGTGAATACTTTGATTATTATTGTGGCGCGCAACATTGCAAAGTATTTGCCAGAGCAGGTAAATATTGGTTGTGAGGCTAAAGCGATGGATATTTTGCAATACATCCAGAATAATATTTACTATCCTGAAAGGATTAAAGCGGAATCGATTAGTGATTATTTTGGGATTTCGAATACGTATTTAGGCCGTTATTTTAAGAAGCATGCCAATGAAACAATGCAGCAATATATAAGTAATTATAAAACGAAACTGATCGAACATCGTTTGCAGTTTAGTGATAAACGTATTAATGAAATTGCGTATGAGTTTGGTTTTACCGATGAAAGCCACTTTAATAAGTTCTTTAAGAAACAGAGAGGGAATAGTCCTTCGGAGTTTCGAAAAGTGATTCGTGTCAGTGCGTAAATTTAGCACGCGGATCACGCGGATTCGCAAGCGAAAACACGGATTGTCGCGGTTTTTTTTAATCTATTTCTTCTTTGCCGATTATAAAATCGAAATGCTGGTTTTTGCCGGTTTTTAGGTTGTTGATTTCATTTTTTAGAAGCTCTTCTAAAGATTCAGCCACGATGTTTCGTTCCCAGGATTCGTTTTGAAGTTCTATGATTTGGCCGAATTTTCCTTTTGTGGCGGGATCTGTGTCAAATAGTAAATAATCTCCATTTCGTCCGGTTGCAAAAGGAATCCATTTTGGATTTGCATAGTTGTTGGTTTTGATTTTTTCAAAATCTATTTCCTGTTCCGGAAGGTCGTCTTGGTCAAATTGTAAATCTTGTATCGAATTCCATTCTTCCTTAATGTCCTCAAACGGAATAAGATCATACGTCCAATCACTGATTAAAAACTGAAAAGCAGAAGTTACGGCATCGTATTCTACATTTTGAACTTTGTAAAAATTTTGAAGTGCCGGCGGAATTGTAATTTCATCTTCTAAAAGGGAATGTTCTTTTAAATCTTCTGCAGAAATGCCATTTGTGAGATTGTAATAACGATTGTCTGCTTCAATAATTTTATTGATTTCAATGATCCATTCTTGCCATAGAAATTCGAATTGTTTAAATTCTTTGTCAACAGGCAGTTGAGGCTTTTTAATTTTTTCCTCGTATGCAGCTATGTCGATCGCTGTTATGGTATCATTTTCTTTATTGAACCAAACGCTTATGCCATTAAGAATAAAAGCGCCACTGTCATCTCCTTTAAAAAGTTTTACAAGTTGCTTTTTATTGGCTGCATAAAATTCAAATAGATTTTGATCTTCAAATATAAATTCTCCTGAAAATGGCTGTTTTGAGCAGTAATCATAAGTGCCATAATTTAAATCAAGTAATAAATTCTCTGCTTTTAATCCTTCTTTAGAAAATGCAATAATACCATGGGCATCCCAGGTATAAACATAGTTATGTTTACTCTTTTTTAATCGATAATCTCCAAGAACTTTTTCTAAAATAGCAATCTCAACAGGGAACTCAATAGAAACTTCATTTATTTGAAAATGTGTTTTAGATAATGAAAATTTTGCCAAAAGGTTAGGTTTTAGGGATAATGGTATTAAATGATCTTCTTTATCACACGTAGCTTATGAGTGTGTTTGTTTGTTTCTGGATTGTAGATTCCTAAGTGGTCTAAACGGTCAATGCGGACTTTTCCACTTGCGTGAATGATGTAATTGTTGTCCATAATAATGCCTACGTGAATGATGTTTCCTTCGTCATTATCAAAAAAGGCTAAATCTCCTGCTTCGCTTTCTTCGATAAAACTTAAAGCTTCTCCTTCAAGTGCTTGTTGTGAAGCATCGCGGTGAATTTTGTATCCGTTTAGTTTGTAGACCATTTGTGTGAAACCTGAACAGTCAATGCCAAAAGGTGTTTTTCCGCCCCAAAGATAGGGTGCGTTTAAGTACATGAAAGCGGTATTTATTAAAGCGCTTTTAGGTTTTACGCCACTTGTTTTTGTGCCTTCGAATTCGAAATTAGCAGTATTGATTTCGTTATTATTTAAAAAGGATAAAGACGCACCAAGCGGAATTGGTAATAATAAATTCTCGGGTGCGCTGATATAATCAATCAAATCAGCATTAAGAATAATGGCGTCATTGCTTAGCTGATTATAATTTGCTTCTGAAATTACCTGATATTGTTTCGAATCGACCCAACCTTCGTAGTCATCGAATTGTATTTTTATTCGGGCCCATTGATTTTGGCGTTCTAAAATCTCGATATGTTCACCAAACAAAAGTTGTGTAACGATTTCACTTCTGTCACTTGGCTCAGATCGAACGGGTACTATGGCTAGATTGCAAATTCCGAACATTTAGGTAATTTATTAGTTGAAAATTTGGAGTTGTTTGATTTATAAACAACTCCAAATTTAATATTATTTAAGCTCTTTCAATAACAATTGCTGATGCGCCACCGCCACCGTTGCAAATTGCAGCAGCTCCGGTTTTGGCATTATTTTGTTCTAAAACATTTAGCAAAGTTACGATGATTCTTGCTCCCGAACATCCTAGGGGATGGCCTAATGAAACAGCTCCGCCATTTACGTTTACTTTATTGTTATCAAGACCAAGGATTTTTGAATTGGCTAATCCAACAACGGCAAAAGCTTCGTTGAATTCGAAATAATCAACATCGCCAATTGCAATTCCTGCTTTGTCTAAGGCTTTTGGTAATGCTTTTGCAGGGCTCGTTGTGAACCATTTTGGTTCCTGAGCAGCATCAGCATAACTTTTTATGTAGGCTAGGGGTTTTAATCCTAATGCGATTGCTTTTTCTTCAGACATTAAAACCAAAGCTGCAGCTCCGTCATTGATTGTTGAGGCGTTTGCGGCCGTAACAGTTCCGTCTTTGGTGAAAACTGCGCTTAAAGAAGGGATTTTGTCCAATTTTACATTGGTGTATTCTTCATCTTTAGAAACAATAACTGGTTCGCCACGTCTTTGCGGAACTTCTACTGGAACAATTTCGTTGTCGAATTTTCCGGCATCCCATGCTTTTGCACTTCTTTCGTAAGACTGAATGGCAAAATTGTCTTGTTCTTCACGGCTAATGTTGTATTCAGACGCACATAAATCAGCGCAAACTCCCATTGCGTTATTATCGTAAGCATCTGTCAAACCATCTTTCTGCATTCCGTCAAGCATTGTAGCAGGGCCAAATTTAGTTCCGTTACGCATTTGTACGTAATGTGGAATCAAACTCATGTTTTCCATTCCACCGGCAACGACAATTTCAGCATCACCACAAGCGATGGCCTGAGCAGCAAACATTACAGCTTTCATTCCTGAGGCACAAACTTTGTTTACTGTTGTTGCAGCAACTTCTTCAGAGAGACCTGCGAAAAGTGCAGCCTGACGTGCGGGAGCTTGTCCAACTCCTGCTTGTACCACATTCCCCATGAATACTTCATCAACTAATTTTGGGTCAAGGTTAATTTTTTGAAGTGCGCCTTTAATAGCGGCAGCACCTAATTTTGGTGCGGGTACGGTAGATAAACCTCCCATGAAACTTCCGATAGGTGTTCTAACGGCAGAAACGATAACAACTCTTTTGTTCATTTTCTGTTAATATTAGTTAATCAAGCAAATTTACTCTTTATTTGAATAAATTCAAATTTTGGGGCAATTCGATTGGATTTTAAATTTAATATGAATTTTTTGTTAATTCTATTTGTTTGATTGTTAAGTGTTTTAAAAAAAAGATTGAAAAAAGATTAAAAAAAGCGCAGAAATAGTTGTGAGATATGGAATGTTGTCTTACATTTGCAACCGCAAAACAGAACACGTTTCTTGAGCTTGGAGAGGTGCCAGAGCGGTAATGGAGCAGATTGCTAATCTGTCGACGGGTAACCGTCGCCAGGGTTCGAGTCCCTGTCTCTCCGCTTAATAATTTGCTTTTTGGGTTTTAGCTTAATCCAGTTATCGTTATCTAAGTTTGATTAGATTGACAGTGATACAAAATTTAAAATAAAGCTCGGGGTGTAGCGTAGCCCGGTTATCGCGCCTGCTTTGGGAGCAGGAGGCCGCAGGTTCGAATCCTGCCACCCCGACGAAAACTTTGCCATAAAGTTTTAAAACAAAT